>NZ_BAAFGR010000157.1:0-18134 GCF_041154655.1 Nocardia sp. JMUB6875 | reverse complement strand
GGGCGGGAGGAATTTCAGGACTTCCTCCACGGCGGCCAGGGCGGTGGCGAGGGTGTGGCGCGCGGCGCGTTCGGCGCGGGCGTCGAGACCGGTGCTGGTGGGCGGGACCTGGCGGATGCAGTTGTCGGAGTACCAGAGCCAGACGCCGGGATCGAGCAGCTCGGACGGGTTGTCCAGGCCGAAGCGCACGGAGTCCGCGGGCGGCGGGAGGATCTCGGCGGGCAAACGGAACTCGTAGGCGCGTGCGGTGCCGCACGAGGGGCAGTCGCCGGTGTATCGGCTGGCCAGGTCGCCGTCGACGGAGATGACGGAGCTGCGGAATTGGCAGCGGGTTTCGCCGCAGGTCGGACAGGGTTGCAGGGTGAGGTAGAGGCGGGCCTCGGCATTGGTTCTGGCCAGCGGGAGGGTGTCGGGCATGGAGGCTCCTTCGGCCGGTCGGACGGTGCACGAACGATCTTGCCAGGCGCGTCACGCCACGTCTCGTTCATGTTGAGTTCACTGATCGGTTGTGGGACAGTCGATCTTATGGCCGGGAGAGTAGAAGTACATCCGGAGGCGGTGCGCGATGCCGCCGGGTTCGCAGCGGATATCAAAGCGCGATTGCAATCGATGGCCGACAATGCCCGCGCGGCGGTCTCGCCGGGCTCCTCCGGGTGGGGCGACGACGATTTCGGGGGCAAGTTCGCCGACGGCGCGAAGGGCTTCGTGACCAGTAGCGAGAACATGGCCACCGGCACCGAGAACCTGGGCACCTCCTTCGACAACCTGCACAACGGGCTGACCAAGTCGGCCGAACGGCTCGAGAAGATGGAGCACGGCAACCACGACACCTTCGCCTAGGCCGGTGCAATGACCCGGGAGAACAGCGAAGTCGCGAAGGCCGCCATCCTCGAGGGATTCACGGCGCAGATGCGCGATATCGCCGAGGCGTCGCGCAAGCGCACCCAGCTCATCGCCACCGCGAGTGCCGGGGGCGGCCGCGTGCATGTCACCGTGAACGCGGACGGGGTGGTGATCGCCACCCGCTTCTCCGCCAATGTCGACGAACTCACCTATGAAGAGATCGCCAAGGCCATGACCACCGCCGCCCAGCAGGCCGCCAAGGATGTGGCCCGGCAGGGGCAGGAACTGTTGCAGCCGTTGCGGGACAAGCGCGCACGCATGCCCAAGCTCTCGGAGCTGATCGAAGGCCTGCCGGATCTCGAATCCAAGGCGCCGACGATCGAGCCCGCCTCCCTCGCTCCCCCGCGCTCGCGGGAACGACTGTCCCAGCTACGGGAGGCCACACCCGATTTCGGCAATGCCGTCGGCTACGAGGCCTGGACCGAGGGGCAGGAGAATCGCGGAGCCACCGACTCCGGGTGGTGAACACTGCGGACCCGTTGGTGAATCGGCCGGGCCGCTGGTGAATTATTCGGGGGCCCCGCGCAATTCGGGATACTGGGTGCGCTGATAGTCCGACAGGCCGGAGACGAGCAGCTGGCCCACGCCCCGGCAGATCGGGCAGACCCGGGCGCCAAGGCATTCGGGGCACATCTGACCGTCGGACAGTCGGCCTCGGCCGCCGCATTCGGGGCAGGCGCCCAGACCGTCGCATTCGTAGCAGAGAACGAAACCGGTCTCGACGGTATCGGGAGTGCGCACTGGGTCGGGCAGCCGGAACTCGCGCGGAGCGCGCAATGCCAGCGCCGGGGTGCGGCCGCTGAACATGACCGCCGAAGTATGCTCGCCCACCCGCACTTCGATGCTGTTGCCGTCGCGGTGACCGGTGACCACGACCGCCGGTCGCGCTCCGGTGGTGTCGGGCGCCGTACCGGTTTCCCAGCCCGCCGCGTCGAGCAGGGCGGTCGCGCGGCGGACGATGTCGGCGGCGGCGACGGTGGCGGGACGCTCACCGCGGATCAGGCCCGAATACTGGTAGCGGGGCGGTTCGGTCCAGTCGGCGACCGTCGGTTCGTCGAGAAACAGCAGGCCGAGGTCGGTTCCCGGGGTGAGGTCGGCGATGAGTTCGACCAGTTGCGCGCGCAGGGCCGCGCCCAGCCGGTCCAGTTCCTCGCGTGCGCCCGAGATGTCGCCCATGCCTCCTCCTTCCCGCCGGACCCTATCACCGCCGCCCGTATGCGGGCCGGTCACCGGCAACTCATTCGGCGTTCGTGTTGAGTTCACCTGCGACCTTGTGGCACAGTCGGTCTCGCCAAGATCTGATCCGACTGGCGTGAGGTGGCCTGTGGCGCTGGAGTTTCCATCGTGGCTCGAATGGATGAGCTGGTTGGTGGGCTCCGAATGGCCGCACGGCAACGAAGACACCATGTGGCAGATGGCCCGCGACCTGGAATCGGTTGCGGGACAGGCCGATGATCTGCTGACCGATCTCGACCACCTGCTCGGCGCGCTCGGCAAGGCCTATCCGGACGGCACCGGCGGCGAAGAGATCATCAAATGGCTGAAGCCGCTGCGCTACGGGGACGACTCCGGGCACGGCTCGGTCAAGGAATTCGGCGACAACTACCGCCAGCTGGCCACGGCCGCCGACGGATTCGGCGATCAGTTGCAGTCGGCCAAGCTCAACTTCTATATCGCGGGCGCGTGGCTGGTGGCCGAAATGGCCTGGGCCGCGGCCACCGGACCCTTCGCACCCGAGTCCGAGGCCATTGTCATCACGGCGGCGCGCACCGCGTTCCGCGAGCTCGGCGAGATGTTCGTGCGGCGGATCGAAAGCCTCATCGCGAACCGGATCACCAGTGCGCTGCTGCGGGAGATCCTGCCGAAGCTCATCTACGAGATCGGCCAGGGCGCGGTGATCTCCACCGTCCAGGCCGCCACCCAGGAACTGCTCGTCCAGTCCATCCAGAACATGAACGGCCACGGGCACGGCTTCGATCTCGCCGCGATCGGGAAGAACTCGTTGGTCGCCGGACTCTCCGGCGGTGTCGGCGGCGCGACCGGCTTCGGCATGCACCGCGCCCTCCCGACCGATATGGGCGGTTGGAAGGGCGCGTTCAACGGCATGCTCACCGGCGGCACCGCAGGCGTCACCGGCGCCGGGGCGGCCTGGCTCGGCAATGGACTCGTCAACGGCCAGTGGGACTTCGACCCGCGCTCCCTCACCGGCGGCGCGTTCGCCGGGGCCGGGCCCAGCGGACTGCACGGATACAACGGCGAGACCAATCACAACGGCGTGATGGGCCGAAACACCGGCGACGGCAGCACGCACGTCCCCGGCGAGAACGGCACCAGGCCCGCCACCTTCGACCACCCGGGCACGACGACGGACGGTCGCGCGCCCGGAGCCGACACCAATGGCAACGGGCACAACACGACCGGCGACCCCGGCACCGGACAGCACGGGAGTCCCGCCGATACCAAGGCCGCCGCGCAGCACGACACCACCGGTGATCCACGCGCCGAGCAGCCGCACGGCACCATCGGTGACCCGGGCGGCAATGGGCAGCAGGGGAATACGGGCGATTCGACCGGAGCCCCGCAGAACGGGGACGGCCAGCAGCCCGGCGGACCTCATATGCACTCGACCAGCGCTCCCACGGCCGGTGACACCGCGCCGGTCGACCATGGGCATGACCAGTCGACGGACCGCGGCGACTCGACACGCTCGGACAACAACACCTTCACCTCCGACGGCAGGCGCGAGCGGCCTGACGCGAACGCGCAGGACACCGGCGGCACAACCGATTCCACCTCGCATCGCTCCGCCGACACCCACTCGGTGAGCGGTGACCGCACGGCGGACACAACCACCGGCGATTCCACCCGGGCGGACTCCCACGGCGCCCCGGAGCATCGCGCCGGGGACGCCACGACCGATCGGGATGCGACCGGCCGGACACACGACACCGGAACGGAGTCGCGCGCACCGGAATCCACCTCGGAGCGCACCGCGGACCCGGTCAAGGACACGAATTCCAACCCGGTGGTGAACTACTCGGCCGACGGAAACACCCACCCGGCCGGTGATTCCGGCAAGGGCGCGGCGAACCCCAACAGCACACCCGCCCACGAGACGCGCGCTCCGGCCGACCCTGCCAAGGCGGGCGCGACGCCGCGCGACCTACCCCGCGTCCCGGCGGACGGCAGCGCACCCCGACCCACCGACAGCGGTGCACCCAGACCTACCGACGGCACGGCCCCCAGACCGGCGGACGGCGGCGCTCCCAAGGCCCCCGACACCCGCGCCGGAGTGGTACCCGACCGCGCCGCCCGGCCGGAGGCCCCGGTGCAGGCGAACCGCACCGGCATCGAGCCGACCGCGCATCGCAGTGAAGCGGATACCGCCGGCGACCGCGAACAACTGCACGCGGAACCGGCCGGACCGGACGATTTCCTGAACCTGTCCGGAGATGCGCCGCGCACGCCGACCGACCATGACGTCGCACCGCACGACGGCGTCGACCGGTCCGGTGTCGCTCCGGCCAACGATCGCACCGGACTGCCCGCCGATCACAATGATTCGCCCGGAGACCACAACGGCTCGCCGCACGATCGCGCGGGCACGCCGACCGAGCACCCGGACGCCCCGGGGTTCGTCGCGATTCCGGTCGATACGCCACCGCCCGCGGACCGGGCCGCCAGGCCAGCCGACCAGCGCACCTACGAGCCCGCCGCGGCCGGCCCGGTCGGCGACTTCCACGGAACCGCGCGGCCCGAAGGCGATCTCACGCTGCAAGTGGTGCACGGGAAGATCGCGGACTTCCTGCATCTCATGACACCCGAAGGGATGTCATGGAATCCGGATAAGGGCCACTTCGTCCTCTCGGACGGCCGCATCGTGCGGATCGAAGTCGGTGAGACCTCGGAGGTCCCCGGCACCGGCAAGCGGAACGTCGCCGAATTCGTGCCCAGCGAACACGGTTTCGATGTGCGGGTGTCGAACAAGGCCCGAACCGACGATGTCGTCCGGGCGCTCGCGCACGAACTCGCCGAGATCCGGCTCGCACAGGACGACCCGATCCCCTACGACCTGCACGAGGACCGCCCGACCCGACTGACTCCGCAGCTCGGCGGCCGCTTCGCCGAATTGCGCACGCTCACCGCCCATATCGACCGCGCCACCATGGATCCGGCCTCGGCGCACGAGCTGCCCGGGCTGCGGCGCGATCTGCACGATCTGATGAATCATCTCGGATTCCACGATCCGGCGCACGCTCCGACCGTGGAACGGCTACTGGCCGAACACGATCCGCTCCTCACGCACCGATTGGAGCTCGAACGGGCGGGCGTGCTCGCCGAACGGCCGACCTTCGACCGGCATCTCACCGAGGAGGAATTCCAACACGCGGCCGAGCAGCATCTCGATCGCCTGCGGGAACTGCTGACCGGCCCGCATGTCGACGATCTGGTGCGGGTCGAGGAGCACGCGCTGAACGGCCGTATGCGCGAGGAACTTTCGCGACGAGTGTTCGAGCGGCTCTTCGAGGACGAGGCCAAGCCCGCGCGGAAGCAGGTGCCCGGCCTGTTCAAGGCGATCGATCCGATCAACGCGGCCATCAACCATCCGACGCTGCGCGGGCCCGAGCAGGCCGCGGCCATCCATCGGGCCATCGACGCCTTCCACGACGGCATGCCGCAGGCGGCGCGCGACGCGCTCGGCGCGGACCGTTTCGCGGACATGCACGCCGCCGCGGACGCGTTCGAGACCGCGCCCGACCGCATCACCGGTGTCATCGACCACACGACCGGGCGCATGGAGATCGGCGGCGAGCACACCACTCTCGCGGACTTCCTGCACGGCATCGACCGGGCCAATCGCGCCGCGGCCGAGAACGGTCTCAATGCCGAGTACGCGGTCATCCTGCACGACGCGGTGGACGGGCGGCACACCGTCGAGGTGCTGTCCCGCCCGCAGCCACAGCATCGGCTTCCGTTGGAGCAGTACCGTTTCGGCGACCGCAACCGGCCCATCGAACCCCAGCCGCGGCCCTCGATACCCGCCGCCGCGGCGGGCGGCCACACCATCGACGTCGGTGTCGGGCGCGGTGCGTTCGCCGTCGAGATGACCCCGGCCGCCGACCGCGCCGGAGGCGGGCTGGTCATCAAGACCGAGCTCACCGATGCCGCGATCGGCGGGCAGCGCCGCCGTGATCTCGGCATTCTCGACGCCGGTCCGCTCATGGAGCCCGGCACCGTCATGGTCTACGGCGACATGCTGGGCAACGGCCACCTGCTCGGCGGCGACATCGCGCGCGTCTTCATCAACAATGTCAGCGCCAAGCTCCCCGATGCGGCGTATAGGGCCATCGCCGAGCATCTTTCGGAGATCATGGCGCCGGGCGGGCGCATCGAGGTCCAGTGGGACATGAAGCCCGACAAGATCGACGGGGACCCGGGCAGCCGTCATCACATTCTCGGCACCAAGCTGTGGGAGGCCCTGGAAAAGCACTACCAGGACGCAGACGGCGGCAATCCGTTCGAGCTGGTGGAGCGGACGAACTTCGAGCAGCCCGGAAACGGCGACTACTACTACACGATCGACGCCGGATCCAGCAACGACCTGCCGCACGAGCGGATGGCCGACTATTCGCCGCCGCAGCCGGAGCATCGCTGGACCATCTCCTACGAGCCGCACGCGTCGGGGACGCCCGAGCACGCGGGGCCGGAATCCGTTGCGCGCCCGCACGAAACCGATCCCGAGCACGGCACCGCGAGCCCGGTCGGCGAGTTCCGCGGTGACGCCCGGCCCGCCGACGCGGACCCGCTGACCCGGGAATCGGTGGTCGACAAGATCGAGGGCAAACTGCCGCTCATCGAACCCGAGGACGTGGCGTGGAACCACGACCAGAGCCGTTTCGAGCTGGAGCACGACGGACGCACCATCGACATCACCCTGGACGTCGGGCCGACCCGCGACAATGCGGTAGCGGAATTCACCTGGCGCACCAATGAATCCGGAGACATCACCGGATACGACATCCGGGTCTCACCGCACGCCCGAGACGAGGACGTCGTGCGCGCGGTCGCGCACGAGCTGGCCGAGATCCGGCTCGAAATGGACGATCGGGTGCTCACCGAGCGGGTCGACGACCGGCCCGGGGAGATGACCTCGCACCTGGGCGGGCGCTTCGCCGAGCTCCGGGTGCTGATCGAGGAGATCGGCGAGGGCGTCGCGGCCCGGGCCAAGCCGCACGTCATGGCGCCGTTGCGCCGCGACCTCAACGATCTGATGTATCACCTGGGGCTGCACGACGCCGAGCACGCCCCGACCGTGGAACGGCTACTGGCCCGGCATGATCCGGATCTGGCGCGGCTCATCGACCAGGCGCGCATCCCGGATCCGGGCATACTGCGGCCCGGTCCGATCGATCACGATGCCACGCCCAGCCCGCACGACCTCGGCCGCATCCGGCAACTGCGCGAGCTGTCGGAGCGGATGGGTGAGGACCACGACGCCACCCGCCGCGAAGCGCTGCGGCTGGTCGAGCAACTCGGATTGCGCGAGGGCACACCGGGAGCCGCCCAACGGCGCGAGATCATCGCCGAGCATCTGACCCCGCATACCCGCGACCGGGTCGAGGAACTGCTCGCCGATGTCGGCCGCCGCGACACCGAATTGTCCGCGACCGATCGCGAACACGTCGAGACGGTCCGGCTCGAGCTCCGGGCCGCGGATGCGCTCGATTTCCTTTCCATCCCCACCCACGGGGCCGTGCTGAAGACCCACATCGTCTATCGCACCGAGATGGCGGAGCATCTCGCCCAGCTGCACGGAATGGCAACGCACGCAACCACACCCGAGGCCGCGACGACGATACGACCCCTGGGTGACCATCACACGGTCGAGGACGTCCGCACCGGCGAACGGTGGTTCCGGTGGCCACCCAGCACGGAGGAATATCCGGATCACACGCCGATTCCGGATGTCGGGCTGCCCACCGACCCGGACCACCGGTTGCCGGCCGATCCGCAGCAGTTGCACGAGGCATGGCAGAGTCTGTCACCCGCCGAGAAGGACGCCTGGCACGAGGCGGACCCATTCATCGGAAACCGCGACGGCATACCGCATGTCGACCGCGACCACTACAACCGGCAGACCCTGGACATGCTGCACGAACAGGCCGTACGGGACGGGGACGCGGACCGGCTGGCCATTATCGAGGACATGAAGAAGTACCTCGACATGCCGATCGAGGAGGGACAGCCGGCCGTCCATCTGTCATATCTGGACGAGAAGCTCCAATACGCCTACGCCCTGGGCGATCCCGATCACGCCCGGCACGTGGTCGTCGAGATCGCCGGTGCGTTCCGGCGGCGCAGCGGCGTCGGCTACGCACTCGAGACCCTGGCGCAAGTGCGGCAGGCCGCCCTCGCGGTCGATGCCGGCGCGGAGACCTCGGTCATTCTGTTCGGCGCCTACAACAACCCGAATTCACTGATCCAAGCCATGCATTCCGGGCATGCCGAGGCCGGGGCCGCCAAGGTCAGAGAGTTCCACGACGGATTGCGCGTCACCCATCAGGGACCCCCGGCGAATATCACCACGCTGGCGCATTCCTACGGTGCCGTCACAGCGGGACACGCCGCCGGGCACGGACATGAACTGAACACCGACGCACTGGTTTTCATCGGCAGCTTCGGCACCGGGGTCCACGGGGTCGGCGATCTGCGATTGACCGGCGTGGATCCGGCCGAGACTCCGAATCACGTGTTCGCCACCCTGGCCGAATACGACTCGCTCGTGATGATGCCGCCCACTCACGGGCCCGCACCCACCGATCCGGAGTTCGGCGCCAGGGTTTTCGAATCCGCGACCCAGCCCAGCCCTACGCGGCTGGGTTGGAACCCGGACGATCACGGTGGCAAGAACTACTTCAGCGACAGGCACCGGTCCTACCGGAACCTGGGCCGGATCATCGTCGGCCGACCGGATCTGCTGGACTGAAGGTCATGCCGCCGAATGCAATCGATGAAACGAGGACGGAATGCCGACGGTGACAACCAGGGCCGCCGCCCGCGCGGGACTGCTCGGGCACTTCGACGCGATCCTGCGGGTGCTGCCGGCCGAGGTGTCGCTGGCACTGCGCCATCCGGACCTGCCCAAGGCGGTGATGCACGGCGGAGTCACCATGTCCTGGGACGACAGCGATCTCGACGATCCGCTGAAATTCCTGGACATCCGCTATTGGGTGCTGGGCAGCACGCCCGAGACCTCGGATCGGTACTTCGATCTGGTGATTGGAGCCTGGCAGCAGCTGGGCTGGGAGACGAGTACCGAGGACGGGCTGCCGCGCGCGGGGTACGCACGCACGCCCGACGGCTTCGACTTCGCACTGATGCTGAGCCTCGACGGGTACCTCAGCCTGGCCGGGTCGACTCCCCCGTTCGATCAGGACGGCGATACCGACGATCGGATGCCCGCGCGCATCGAGCACCCGGCCGCACCGCGGTGATCGCGGCGGGCCGGGGTCGCGGACGTTTCAGAGGTTGGTGAAGTCCACCGCGTTGCTGGTCTCGACGTGGCCGAACGTAGTGGCCTGATCGCGCACGACGGCGGCCAGCTTGCGCAGTTCGTCCACACCGGCACCGCTTTCGGTGACGAAGGACGCGCCGACCGCGGTGAGGGTGTCGGCGGCGGCCAGCGACACCTTGTCCGAGCCCGCGGCGGGCACCGCCAGGGCTTGGCCGTCCGCGCCGATCGCGGCTTCCAGCCGGTCGGCCAGGGCCTCCAGGTCGGCGGCGGCGGCCAGTACCGTGTCCGCGTCGAAACGCACACCGCCCAAGTTGAATTCGCTCATCGTCCCTCCCTTTCCGCGCGAATCCTACCGTGCCGCGGCGACATCCACCGACCCGGTTTCCGCGCTCTCGATCACAATCATTGCGCCGGGCGCGGCCCGTTGGTGCCGACCGCGCCGACCACCGGCACGCCGGTGTAGCCCAATTCGCCCACCACCTCGTCACCGTGTTCGGCGGTGACCATGTTCGTGCGCACCTCGTCGTCGGCGTCACCGGCCTGCGCGGCCGCGCCCGCGGCGCCCATCGGCGGCGGCACCATGCCACCGCCCATGGGCGTTGCGCCGGTCCCCGGCGTCGTGGCGGGCGCGACGGGCACCGGCGCGGTGGTCGCGCTCATGACGCGGGTATTGGACAGCTGGCTGACCGGGGCCGCGGTCGCGGGCCGTGCGCTCAGCGGCGCTAGACCTCCACCACCGCCGCCGCCACCGCCGCCGAGCACGGACGAATCCGCCTTCGCGGCAATGGGATCGGCGGCGGGCACCGGCTCCACATCCGACTTCTGGCTGATCGACTGCAACTGCTGCACGCCCGTGTTCGCCGCACTGCTCAGCGGCGAGATCAGGCCCAGCAGCTGCGAGACCTGCGAGAGCGAGTCCACGCCCTTGGGGGCGTTGGTGACCTTCACCTTGTGGCCCGCGGCGGTCATGTTCGCACTGTGCACGGTCATCTCGGTGCGGGTCTTGGCCACCGTCGCGGTCGCCTCCGCGCCCGTCTCGGTCGCCAGCGCCAGCAGGAACGCCTGACCGGGCGGGGTGGCGATGAACGGGGCGGCCATGGTGACGCCGGTGACGAACTTGGTGATGATCGCCGACATCATCGCGGCGCCGGTGGCCACCGAGGTGGCCGCACCCGCCATCACCGTCTTCTGGTGTCCGTTCTGGGTTTCCAGCTCGAGCGCGTTGGCCTGCGCCTCGGCGCCCTTCTCGGCCGCGCCGGTGGCGCCGTCGCCCTGCCAGGAGTTCGAGTTGGCCATCGACATCGCCGACTGGGCGATCGTCATCACCTGCTGCAGCGCGGTCGAGATGCCCGAGAGCATCTGCGAGGCGTCCAGGCCCTCGCCCAGCTTGCCGGTGCCGAAGGCGGAGGCCAGATCGGTGAGGGGTTTGGTGAGCGCGGTCAGATCCAGGGTGGGCAGCGGCGGCATGTCCGGCAGCGGGGGCACCGCGGGCAGCTGCGGCAGCGCGGGCAGGCCGAGGGTCTGCAGGACGTCGCCGACCGGGCTGGCCAGCAGCGGCGCGAAGTCGGTGTCGCGCAGCACATCCGCCACCGACTGGCCGCTCGCCTCCGGTGTGGCCTGCGCGAGCGGCGTGGCCTGGACGGCCCCGGTCGATCCCTGGTCGAAGGGCGTACTCACAGGTCCCGCGACAGGGATAGGAAATCGACGCCGGAGGTCGCGTCGGTGGCCTCGTAGGCCGCCGCCGACTCGTAGGCGGTGACCGCGGTGCCCGCGTGCACGGCGGCCAGCTCGGCCACCGAGGACAGGTGATTGCCCTGCGCGCCCGCGTAACTCAGCAGGAAGTCCTGACCGATCAGACCGAAGACCGGGACCAGTGCGGCGACCGTGGCGACCTGGTCGACCGCGGCGGCGCCGGCGACGGCGCTGGCCATGGCGGCCGAAGCGTCGCCATAGCTGCGAATCGCATCCGGTGTGGCAACGAGATGGTTCATGACACCCCCATCAGGAAGATCATTTCGAATCGAACTATACAGAGCGGTGATTCGCCGGGCATAGCGAAGACTTCACCAACTTGCGAACAGTCGGGTGAACGTCGAGTATTCCGCAGGTTATCGAGGGCGTGTCGGATGAGATTGGCACACTGCGTATTTCAGTGCCTCAATGTCTCACCGAGGGGCTCAGATCGGGCGCAGCCAGCTGTCGGGCTCGGTCTCGTACTCCTGCTCCTCGACATACTCCTGCTGGGTCACCTCCTCCGCGGTCGGCAGACCGGTCAGCGCGAGCAGCTCCGGAGCCAGCCCGGCGGCGCGCAACTGGGCGCGACGCTCGACCCCGGCGCGGGCCGCGGACTGGCGGCACAGGCGCAGGATATCGGCCGCCAGCAGCTCCGGATCACCGCGCAGCTGATCGCGCTCCACCGAAATCGCCCGGGGCAGGCCCTGTTCCGTGGTGGTGACCACGATCGAGCCGGTGCGCGAGGACAGCGTGAACTCGGTCGGGAAGTCGTTCTCGCTCACTGGTTCATCTCCCATTCGTCGGTGAGGGCCAGGATCACCTCGGCGATCCGCAGCTCCACCTCGGCGACCACCCGGCGGCGGTCGGCGGGCAGGGCCAGCGGCGGATGGTCGGCGGTGATCAGGTAGCGGCCGTCGTCGGCGAGATCGCGCCACCGCAGGCGATGGCGGGTGATGCCGCGCGGACCGAAACGCGAACGGCCCTGCACCACATCGATGGTGCCCATGGTGGACGCGGGGGCGGCGAGGAACTCCTCGGCGCGGTCGACCACTCCGCCCTCTAGCGTCTCGTGCGCCGGGGACAGGCCGAACTCGTAGTCGGTGGCGGCGACATCCTCCGCCTCAGCGAGCACGATCTCGCTCCCGCCGCCCGCCGGGGCCTCGGGCAGCAGGCGCACCATCTCCTCGGCGAGCTGGTTCGCCCACAGCTCGGTGATGGTGAATCCGGCTGCGTGCCTGATGGTTTCGCCGGGCCGCTGGACCAGCAGGTAGGCGGCGTCGCCGGAGCGCGCGCCGATCGCGCGAATGCTGCTCTCGGGCTCGGCCCAGTCGATGCCGTTCCAGCCGCGCATCTCCACCCGCACCTCGGGGGTATGGAGGGCGCGCAGCACCTCGGCGAGGTCCGGATCGCGGTCGCGCACGCCGTCGCGGGCGCGAAACTTACTGTCCTGAAAGGCACTCCACAGCGGAGCGCGGCTGGTGAAGAACAGCGGCTCGGGCAGGTGCTCCTCGCCCAGTTCCTCCCACAGCACCAGGAATTCCAGATCGGTGAACGACCAGGATCGCAACATCAGCCCTCGACCACCGGCTTGGCCACGATCGGCGCGGTACCCATCGCCTCGTCCAGATGATCGGTGGAATCCAGGAATTCGGGACGCTTGTGCTCCTTACCGCCCTGACCGTGCGCACCGCCGCCGTGGCCCATGCCACCCATACCGCCGCCCATGCCCATGCCGCTGCCGGAGGCGACACCCGCGCGCGACGCGACACCGGTGGCCGTCTCGATCCCCTCGGCGACGGCCGCGCGCGGGAACAGGCGGGAGTTGGCCGGTTGCAGCGCCACGGGTTTGGCCGGGGAACCGCCGGGGCCGCCGCCCGGGCCACCGCCGCCCGGGCTCTTCAGGTCGTTGAGCAGGCTGGCCAGCGGCGAATCCTTCAGCTGATCCTTCAGATCCTGCTGCTTCTTGTTCTGCTGGTTCGTGTTCTGCAGGCTGCTCAGGCCCTGCATGCCCTGTTGCAGCGCGCTCGACAGCTGCGAGAGGCCCTGGCTGGATTGGCCGCTCGTGTTCGAATTCGGGTTGGTGCCGTTGGGGTTGGTGCCGTTCGGATTCGTCCCGTTCGGATTGGTGCCGTTGGGATTGGTGCCGTTCGGGTTGGCGCCGTTGGGATCCGTCCCGTTCGGGTGCGTCTGGTTGGGGTTGGTCTGGTTGGGATTCTTCTGATTCGGATTCTTCTGATTCGGATCGGTTTGGTTCGGGAAGGGCTGCAGAGCCGAACGAAGCTGCGGACCGCCGCCCTTGTTGCCGCCGTTGTTGCCGCCGTTCTGATCGTTCCGCCTGGTCGGACCATCCAGCTCGGGCTTCTTCGCGGTCGGATCGCTGAGCCTCGGGACGGCCTGGCTCGCGGCGATCAGACCGGGCACATACCAGTTGTGGAAGGCGAGCTGCGCGGCCTTGATGATGCGCTCCATGCGCTCGTAGTGCTCGTAGTCGAAGTCGGTCGGCTTGCTCTGCGGCATCATGATCTTGGTGTTGTCGAGCCAGCCCGACACGTAGGTCAGATTCGCCGCCATCGAGCGCATGCCGGAGGTCAGCTCATCGGCCTGCGACTTGAAGTTGTCCGCGGCGGCGACGGCGCTGTCCGCACCGGCGCTGGACCACTGCTTGTGGTCCACCATCTTGCGCAGCTCCTTGGTCAGCGCGTCGAAGCTCTTGTCGACCTTGTCGGCGACCTTCGTCCAGGTCGCGCCGAAGTCGGCCACCACCTGCGGCTCCATGCCGTGGCCGGCTTCGTAGAACCAGTCCAGATCGTTGTGGTCGTACGGGTTCTCCGGATCGATCGCGTCGTAGTGGCCCTGCTCGTGCGCCACCTTGTACAGGTCCGGATTGCTCTTCTCGTGCTGGTCGAAACGCGGAGCGGAATCACCGCTCCGCTTGGGGATCTCGCCGTGGGCCAGGGCAGGCTTGGCCGGGTCGGTGTCGGCGGCGTCGGCTTCCTTCTTCAGCCGCGCGAACTTGGTCTTCGCATCCTCTTCGGCGGCGTCGTAGGTCTTGTCGGCCTGAATCATGGTGTCGGCCATGGCGTTCACCAGCTCGATGTAATGATCCAGGATGGCGCCGAGGGCACGGCCCTGATCATTGAAGCGGCGCTTGAGAATCAGGATCTGGTCCAGTCGGCCGTTGTCACTGAAGCCCTTATGGGTGGTCAGGATCTCCTGGTAGCTCTTGGCGTACGCCAGCGCGTTCGCCGCGATGGCCGCCAGTTTCGCGCCCTCGCGGGCGGCACCGGGGACCAGCTCGAGAGAACCCGCACTCGCCTGCTGAGCGAGTCCGGGCCAAGGGTTGCCGTTGTCAGTACTCACGTCCCACTCCTAACCCGCGCGCCATTCGACGATAAGGCCCGAGCCCACCGTTCCTCCACCCGCCGACCGTGATCACTATGAATGTCGTTGGCGGAAGCGCTGTTCGAAACCGGACAGGTACGCCGACGGCGGCGTGCTCGAGGTGGAGGGTTCCACCACACCGTCATCGGCGACGTAGTAGAGCGCGCGATCGAGGACGATCTCGTCCGGCTCCACCGGCAGGTATACCAGCCATCCGACCGAAAGGCGGTCCGCGCGTAGCCGATCCGGCGGGAAGGCGGTGGTGTCGATGCCCTCGGTGCGCAGGTGGTGGCGCACGATCTCCAGCGCCTCGGCCGCCGGGATCGGCTCCGGGCCCAGCCGCGCCACGCCCGCCAGGGCCAGCTGATAGTGCACGGCGTCCAGATCGGCCGTGTCGCCGAAGACTTCGTCCAGATGGGCGTGGGTGACATCGCGGCGCTGTGCGGCGTCGACGAAACTCGCGACCGCCGAACGCAGTTCGTCCGACGGGTGCTCGGCGAGCAGGTCGCAGATCACATCCGTGACGGTGGCCGCGGTCCAGATGCCGGGCACCGCGACCGCGACGTCCGCGGCCGACGGGGATTCGCCGCGATACCAGCGGCCGCGCTCCCACCAGTAGCAGAAGGTGAGCAGGCCACCGCCCGCCCGGGTGTTCAGCACCGGGTTCGCGACCCATTCGGGCGCGCCCGCGTACAGGCGGGGCAGCGGGGCCTTGCCGTTGTAGGCGGCCTCGAGTTCCGGTGCGTTCCACACGCCGCCGGAGAGCACCGCGCGGCCGCCGGGCAGCTCGTAGAGCGAGGAGCCGGAGCGGCGGGAACCCTCGAACCAGCCGAAGGACGGCAGCACGCGCGGGCCCCAGTCCGAGCCGACCGCCACGAAGGCGGCCGCGATGGCGGCCCAGCGGGACCACAGCAGCGGGAAATCGGGGAAGTCGTCCTCGGAAACGACCGGCAGATAACCGGATTCGCGATCGGCGCGGGCCTGCTCGGCCGCCTGCCGCGGGGTGCGGGCCTGACGGTTGCCATGGCCGACGTAGGCGGCCAGCCAGGTGGGCAGCGAGTCGCGGGGGAAGCTTTCGAGGTCGGCGAGATATTCCTGGGGAGAGAAC
Organism: Nocardia sp. JMUB6875; assembly: GCF_041154655.1. NCBI lineage: Bacteria > Bacillati > Actinomycetota > Actinomycetes > Mycobacteriales > Nocardiaceae > Nocardia > Nocardia sp. JMUB6875. The sequence continues at coordinate 2,493 of NZ_BAAFGR010000157.1, read as the reverse complement.
AGCTGATCGTCGGGGAAGGGCTCGTCGCCGTAGTCGTGGTCGACATTGAGCGCGCCCTCGGCGGTCAGCTCCAATTCCAGACGCCACCAGGGATCGCCGAGTTCGGCGGAGAGGCCGCGGTGGGACGCGACCAGGTTCATGATCGTCTCCGACGGGGCGATCTGGGCCTGGCGCTGGTCATCGTCGGAATACACGATCTGGGCGCGCTGACCCGGCCCGGCCAGGGCGAAGGTGGCGCGCACCCGACGCCAGCCCTCGGGGGCCAGCTCTTGCAGCTCGGCGGCGATGCGGTGGGCCAGGCGGCGGGCGCGGGTGGGGACGTCCGGTTCCTCGGCGGACAGGCTGAAGCCGACGTCCGGCGTCTCGGCGGACAGGCTGAAGCCGACGTCGGGGCTGGGCTCCGCCGCGTTGTCGGGGGTTTCGGAGGCCGGGCTCTCACCCAGGACCGCGGACAGCGGATGGATCTCCGGGCCGTCGTAGGCGGCGTCCTCGGTACCGAAATCGGGTGCGGGCAGGGCGGATTCGGCAGGTGGCGCGGAATCCGCCGCACCGGAACGGTTTTCACTGAACTCGCGGGAAACGGTCACGCGGAATCGTCACTAACTGTCGGAGGCGGACTTGCGCTCGGCGAACTTGCGTTCCAGTTCCGCGCGCCAGCGGGCGGCATTGCTGCCGTCGAGCTGGCCGGCGAAGGAATCACGGGCGGCGGTCACCAGGTCGTCGGGCACGTTCGGGTAGGCCTTCGCGATCGCCCACAGGGCGTCCTCGGTCGGCGAATCCAGTCCGGACGCGGAGCGCACCCCGCCTCCGGCCAGCACATCGGCCAGAATCGCGTCGAAATTCCGCCGCAGCTGCTCCTCGCTCGGGCGCTCACCGCGCACGTCCAACCTCCTCATCGATCCGAAAACCAACTGTCAGCATCACATACCGCGCGCGTCCGTGCGGTTGCCGGAACGGTAAAAGTCAGCGAACACACGCCCGCCGCGCCGGAGATCATCCGAAGATCCCCAGCCGGCGGGTCGGATCCGACAGCACATCCCGAATCAGCAACCCCAGGTCAGCGTCCGCCGGACGCTCGCTATACCGCAGCTCGCAGTACACATCACCCGGCCGCCCGATCACCAGCCGGTGAAAACCCCGGCCCATCCGCTCCCACGACGCCCCGGCCGCCATCCGATCCACCTCGACCACGTGATCCCCGACCCGCAACACCAACCCGGCCGCCGGATCGCGATAAAAGACCACACGCAGGCCATCCAGATCATCGAAAACACCCGACGGCGCGCCGGTGCCAACAGGAGCCGCACTCAACAGCCCCGTCACCGGATCCATCAGCGCATACTCCCCGAACCCGGAGTGCGACCGCAGATAAATCTGCCCATCCGACGCAGGCCGCGCCGAAGCCCGCGGGAACCTACTGCTACCACGGGAACTCCCATTCCCGCCACCATTCCCAGCGGCCCCCGGCGCGGGCGGCATCATCGGAGCCCCACCCGGGAACCCCTGCTGCGCCCCGTTCGACGCCGAGGTCTGCCCCGAATGCCCTGAGCCCGAATCCGTCGGCCACTGCGGCACCACCGAATACGGAGCCTGCGGCACCCCGCCCGGCTGCGTGGGCACATGCCCCCACCCCGGAGCACCGGGGCCCTGCGGCATCCCGGGATACGCAGGCTCTTGCGGCGCATCAGGATTCGAAGGCTGCCCTGGCGTCCCCGGATCGGTAGGCCAGCGCGGTGCGTCCGACGGCTGCTGCGGCGCACCGGGATACGACGGCCATTGCGACGTTCCCGGCTGCTGCGAGCCGGGCTGCTGCGCTGTACCCGGCTGCTGCGGCCACCCCGAATCCGTCGGCAAGTGCGGCACCTGCGGCATCCCGGGATCGCTCGGCAGGTGCGGCCACTGCGGCGGATTCGGCAGCTGCGGCACTCCCGGGATGTGCGGGGGCTGCGGAATGTGCGGCGGTGTCGGCACATTCGGAATCTGCGGTGGGGTTGGCTGCCAGGGCGGAGTCGGGATGCCCGGCTGCTGGGGCGGCTGCGGAATATGGGGTGGCTGCGGCGTATTCGGCGGAACCGGCACCTGCGGCGGCGTCGACTGATGCGGCGGCGTCGACTGATGCGGCGGTGTCGGAGTCACCGGCGGCTGCGGAGGTTGGTGGGGCGGCGTGGGCTCCGACGGCAGCGTCCAGGGAGCAGCCTGTTCCGAGGGCTTCGGGGTGTAGTCGGGGAACTCCGGATCGAATTGATGCGGCACGAGCGGCAGGTGCGAGCGCCAGTTCGGGTTGTAGCGGTACGGGGCGCCGCCGACAGCCGGTTGCGCGGGCTTCGCGGGCACGTCGGTGGTGCCGGAGGTTGGGGGCTGGGCGGTGTTGTCGGACTGCGGCTTTGCGGGGTCCGATGCCGCGGTCGGGTCGTGCGAGGTGGTGGTTGGTGCGTTGCGGGTTGGCGAATCGAGGCCCAGGGATGGGGAGACCGAGGTGGCAGGGGGCGGGGT
>NZ_BAAFGR010000156.1:0-18570 GCF_041154655.1 Nocardia sp. JMUB6875 | reverse complement strand
CTACCCCACCGCCGCCACCCGAGCCTTCACCCATCTCACCACCCGCTGGGTGAACACCCACCTCTCATCCGTCGACGAGAATGCACTGGAGCAGGTGAACGTCGAGTAGACGTGTGCTCCAGTGCATTCTGGTCGGAGGGACGTCAGCGCTGGCTGGCGTCGGGGAGGCGCGCCGGGCAGGGGCCGTCGGGGTAGGTGGCGAGTTCGAAGTGCCACCATTCGTTGTCGTACATGCGGCACAGGCCCCAGTGGGAGCCGTTGTCCTCGAGCCATTGCGCGCCCTCGCGGGGGCCGACGTCGATGGCTTGGCCGGTGACGTGGGTGGATTCGTTCGGGGGCAGGACCCAGCGGCGGGCTGCTTCGGGGCTGCCGTAGGTCTGCAGGCCGTCCTCCCAGAGGGATTCCTGCTCGGCCGGGGTGCGGTAGCCGGAGGTGATCCACAGCGAGACGCCGTTCGCGTAGGCCTCGGCGGCGGCCGCGTTGTAGGCGGAGGACAGGCGCGGATCGAGGCCGTCGGTCCCGGCGGCGATGGCTGTCGCGACCGGAATCGAATGGGCGGCCGGGAGCGGGCGGGCAGCGGGGTCCGAGTCGGCGGCGCGGATGCCCTCGGTGTTCACGGTCGTCTCGGTCGAAAGGTCTTGCGCGGCAGGGTGAGCCGCGGCGACGGCGGTGAGTGAACCGCCGACGAGGCCCGCGCTGGCCAGCACGGCCACGGCGGCCGCGCGGCGCGCACCGGCCCGCCGCTGGGTCCCCGACATTGCCGCGCTCATCGCACGCATCCACTCGCCTCCTGGCTCGGACTTCACCGTTGCGCTGCCCCGACCCGCGCACGGAATCGGGGCAGCCGCCGAATTCTATTGACCGACAGCCGTTTCAGGCGTCAGACGCGCTCCTTGGACCGCTCGCGCACGCGCAGCGCGATCGGCTTGGAGGTTTCGGCGAAGAAGTCGTTGCCCTTGTCGTCGACGACGATGAAGGCCGGGAAGTCCTCGACCTCGATCTTCCACACCGCTTCCATACCCAGTTCGGGGTATTCGAGCACCTCGACGGACTTGATGCAGTCCAGCGCGAGCCGCGCCGCGGGGCCGCCGATGGATCCGAGGTAGAAGCCGCCGTGTTCCTTGCACGCCTTGGTGACCTGCGCGGAGCGGTTGCCCTTGGCCAGCATGACGTGCGAGCCACCCGCGGCCTGGAACTGGTCGACGTAGGAGTCCATGCGGCCCGCGGTGGTGGGGCCGAAGGAGCCCGAGGCGTAGCCGTCGGGGGTTTTGGCCGGACCGGCGTAGTAGACGGCCATGTCCCGCATGTACTGCGGCATGGGCTCGCCCGCGTCGAGGCGCTCCTTGATCTTGGCGTGCGCGATGTCGCGCGCCACGACCAGCGGACCGGTCAGCGAGAGCCGGGTCTTCACCGGGTACTTCGACAGCTCGTCGCGGATCTCCGACATCGGCCGGTTCAGGTCGATCTTCACGACGTCGCCGCCGAGGATGGCGTCGGTCTGCTCCGGAAGGTACTGCGCCGGTTCACGTTCCAGCTGCTCGAGGAACACGCCCTCGGGGGTGATCTTGGCCAGCGCCTGCCGGTCCGCCGAGCAGGACACCGCGATGGCGACCGGGCAGGACGCGCCGTGGCGGGGCAGGCGGATGACACGCACGTCGTGGCAGAAGTACTTGCCGCCGAACTGCGCGCCGATGCCGAAGGACTGGGTCAGCTTGAACACCTGCTCCTCGAGCTCGAGGTCGCGGAAGCCGTGCGCGGCTATCGAACCCTCGGTCGGCAGGTTGTCCAGGTAGTGCGCCGAGGCGTACTTGGCCGTCTTCAAGGCGAATTCGGCCGAGGTGCCGCCGATCACGACCGCCAGGTGGTAGGGCGGGCAGGCCGCGGTACCGAGCGAGCGGATCTTCTCGTCGAGGAACTCCAGCATGCGATCCGGGTTCAGGATCGCCTTGGTCTCCTGATACAGGAACGACTTGTTGGCCGACCCGCCGCCCTTGGCCATGTACAAGAACTTGTACGACGGCTGCGCGGGATCGCCTGCCTGCGAATACAACTCGATCTGCGCGGGCAGATTGTTGCCGGTGTTCTTCTCATCCCACATATTGATGGGCGCGAGCTGCGAGTAGCGCAGGTTCAACTTGGTGTAGGCGTCGAACACGCCGCGCGAAATCCATTCCGCGTCATCGGCTCCGGTGAGCACGCCCTCGGACTTCTTGCCCATCACGATGGCGGTGCCGGTGTCCTGGCACATCGGCAGGATCCCGCCCGCCGAGATGTTCACGTTCTTCAGCAGATCCAGCGCCACGAACCGGTCGTTACCGCTCGACTCCGGATCGTCGATGATCTTGCGCAGCTGCGCCAGATGCGCCGGGCGCAGGTAATGGCTGATGTCATGCATGGCTTCCGCGGTGAGCATCCGCAACACCTCGGGCTCCACCTGCAGGAAGGTCCGCCCACCCGCCTCGAAGGTGCTCACGCCCTCGGTGGTGAGCAGCCGGTACGGCGTCTCGTCCTTACCGATGGGCAGCAGATCCGAGTACAGGAAGTCAGGCGCGGTCACGAATCGCACTCCTCGAGCAGGGCTGGGGCTGGTCAGCCGACGGTTCAAGCAGACGTACTCTATCGATCGGCCGACAGGCACCGGCGACCGGGCAAGACTGACGGCGGCCCCTCCCGCGACGCCGAGTCCGAGCCCATACGAGAACCTGAGTCCTCACCGGGCGCGCTCCGCCATCCGATCCGCGAATTCTCCTGCGCACCGCGCCAATTCAAACCAATCGGTTCTGTTCTTGCATTTGCGAATTCATTTGCAAACGCGAAATCACCCGCAGCAGAACGACACACGTGCGAGACTCGCCCCGTGGCAGTTCCACAGCATGATCCGCGTCCGCCGATCGATCGGGAAGCTCGACACCAAAGCAGCAGCATGCCAAGGCCTTTGACGGCGCTACGCGGCGCCCGGAGGCAGCCATGACCCCGGAGCCCGATTCGGAGACCCCGGGGCCCGATTCCGCCCGGACGGCACGCGATCTGCCCGCACGTGACGAAGGCCACGGCAATTCCTGGCTCGACCTGATCGCCCTGATCGTCATCGCCGCCGCGGTGGTGGCACTGGTCGTATTCGGCAACGCGGGCGCGGCGGTCCTCACCGCCGCCGGCGGATTGATGGTGGGCGCGCTGCGCAATTGGCACCGGATGCGGCGGCCGTGACCGAGACAGGCCGTTGCGAACAGGTACAGGTTGCACCTTCAACCGGGCGGGTGTTACCTGTGCATGATGCGCTTGTCGGCAGCGGGGAGGAATAGCATGGTTGCGGAACCCGGGAGTGGAACTGTGGCGCAAACCCGTTGGCTCGATGATGTCGAGATGCGCGCGTGGCTGGGGTACGTGTTCACCCGCGACCTGATCGCCGCCGCGGTGGGGCGGGATTCCCTACGTGAATCCAATCTCACCTACGTCGAATACACCGTGCTCGCCCGCCTGGCCGACGCCACCGACCACCGGCGCAGCTTCGCCGAACTCGCCGCGGTGCTGGAGTGGTCGCAGTCGCGGCTCTCGCACCAGATCACGCGCATGGAGAAGCGCGGCCTGGTGGCCCGCGAATCGATTCCCGACGATGCCCGCCGCACCGCCGCCGTGCTCACCGAAAAGGGCGCGCAGGTCCTCGATTCCGCCGCCCCCTCGCATGTCGAGAGTGTGCGTCGTCACATGGTGGATGTGCTGGATCGTGGCCAGCTCGCGGCCCTGGCCGACATTTACGACACTTTGCTGGCCCATCACCGAAGACCGGAAACCCGCGGAGAGCAGACCACCTGACCAATTGCCACGCCACCAGCGTTTGGTTTGGCACCCATTGGGTACTGGGTAAGACTAGGCTCGGCACCGGCTTCCGACGGCGGTCGGCACCGAGCACACGACCGGCTAACCGGTCGTCGAAGTGAGCACCCCGACCTGGCCTTAGCGAAAGGGGCAGGAGTTTCCATGTCCGACGTGTCCATCGGTCTCTCGGCGGATTCACTGCCCGCGGGTCCCGTCGACAATCTGCTTCCGCAGCTCGTCGAACACCTGCGGCAGAACCGCACCGAACTGCGCGAGGAGTGGGCCCGTCGCATCACCGACGCCCAGCTCCTCACCGCGATGACGCCCGAGGAGATCTTCTCCGAAGCCACCTCCGTCTACGACAACTACGTCGAGGTGCTCGAGACCGGTAGCGTCGAAGCGCTGCAGGCCTACGCGCGCGATCTGTCCGAACGCATCATCCCCAGAGGAGTCGAGACCGACGAGGTCGTCGGCATCGTGCTCTTGCTGCGAGACGTGCTGGCGCGCAGCCTCTTCGAGAAGTACCAGTCCGACTTCGAGCTGCTCAAGCTGGTGCTCGACGCCTACGAACCGGCCGCGAACCGCATCGCCAACACCGTGGCCGTGTCCTTCGTGCAGGAGCGCGAGCGCGTCATCCGCCAGCAGCAGGAAGCCATCCGCGAGCTGTCGACCCCTGTGCTCCAGGTGCGCGAGCAGCTGCTGATCCTCCCCATCATCGGTGTGCTGGACTCCCAGCGCGCCCGTCAGCTGACCGAGCAGTTGCTGCGGGCCATCCGCGCCAACCGCGCCAAGGTCGTCGTCATCGATATCACCGGTGTGCCCGCCATCGACTCCACGGTGGCCAACCACCTGGTGCAGACGGTCGACGCCTCCGGTCTCATGGGTGCGAATGTCATCATTACCGGCCTGTCGTCGGAGATCGCGCTTACCCTTGTCACCATCGGCCTGGATCTGTCGAAGATGAACGCCGTCGGTGACCTCCAGGGTGGCATCGAGGAAGCGGAGCGTTTGCTCGGCTACGAGGTGTCGCGTGTCACCGATCGCGACGGACGGTAATCCAGGGCGGGGCAGATGCCGGTACCCATTCTCAAACAAGGCACATACCTGATCGCGTCGGTGCAGTCCGCACTCACCGACGCCGATACCGAACGCCTGCAAGACGATCTGATGACCTATGTCAGCAGATATCGAGCCCAGGGCATCATCGTCGATGTCACCGCAATCGACGTAATGGACTCCTTTGCCGCCAGATCGCTGCGTACCATCGCCCACATGACCAAGCTGCGCGGTGCGGAAACGGTCATCGTGGGCCTGCAGCCCGAAGTCGCCTTTGCCATGGTGCAATTGGGCCTGACCTTCGAGGACATGCACACCGCGCTGGACCTCGAGGAAGGTCTGTCGTGGTTGAACAAGAAGACCCAGAAGGGCAGCCAACGAGACGGTCGTGATCGTGGCCGCTGACGACGTGGTGATCGCGGTGAACGTGTCCAACGACATCGTGACCGCTCGGCAAGCGGGGCTGGAGTTGGCTGCCAAACTCGGCTTCTCGCTCTCCGATCGCACCATGATCGCGACGGCCATTTCCGAAGTGGCGCGCAATATCACGAGTTACGCGGGCACCGGGGCGATCCATCTCGGGGTTCAGGAGCGCGACGGCCGGCGCTCGATGGTAGTGCAGGCCAAGGACAATGGGCCCGGCATCGCGGACATTTCACGCGCCATGGAGGACGGCTACTCCACCGGACGCGGTCTGGGGCTGGGCCTTCCGGGTTCCAAGCGGCTGATGGACGGCATGCTGATCAAATCCGAACCTGGGCACGGCACGCTGGTCGAAATGTGGAAGTGGGTGCCCACCGGTGCGTGAGGACGGTTTCATCGGCGCGGTCGAGTGGGCCGTCGCCGGTCGCGCACTACCCGGGCAACGCGTTTCGGGCGACCGGTCGGTCATCCTCGACGCGGGCGGCGGTTCCGTGCTCTTCGCCGTACTGGACGGTCTGGGCCACGGCGCGGCCGCGGCGGACGCCTCCGATCGAGCGGCGCAGGTGCTCTCGGAGAACCGCGCGGAGCCGCTGGATGTGCTCATGCTGCTGTGTCATCGCGCCATGGCCGATACCCGCGGCGCGGCGGTCTCCCTGGCGCTGTTCGACTCTCGCGACCGCGTGCACTGGCTCGGCGTCGGCAATGTGGAATCCCGCATTGTCGCGGTGGCTCCCGGCAAACCGGCCATTCGCGCCAGCGTGCTGCTGACCGGCGGCATCGTGGGCTATCTGCTGCCACCGAATCTGCAACCGCAGACCGTGGCGGTGCGCCCGGGTGATCTGCTGCTGATGTCGACCGACGGCATCACGAGCAGTTTCGCCGATTCGGTCGATCTGTCCAAGCCGACCTCGGAGATCACCGCCGACATCCTCGCCCGCCACGCCAAGGACACCGATGACGCATTGGTGCTGGCGGCACGGCATCGCGGGCATTCCCATCCGTCCCAACCGATTCCGACGGTGAAGCCATGAACGGGGACACCGCGTGAGCGCGGTCCTGGCCGCCTTCCGCGAGGACTACGCCGCAGCATTGCGGCTGCATTTGCGCGCACCGAATCAGACCACTCTGTCCGAGGGTTTCGAGCTGGGTCGGCGGGCGTTGGTGGAGGGTGTGAGCATTCTCGATCTCACCGAGCACCACTACCGGCTGCTCGAGCACGACGGGATCATGCCCGTGCCCGACGGCACCGACCGCACCGAGGCGGCGCTGGAGTTCCTGCTGCAGACCATGGCGGCGCTGGATGTGGCCACCCGCGGTTTCCTCGACGGCACCCGGCGCTATGAGCAACAGCGTTCGCGCGCCGACGATCTCGCCGGGCGCGACGCCTTCCGCACGGCGCTGGTGGAGTCCTTGCAGGACGGGTTCTTCGTCGTCGACTCCCAAGGCACGCTGATCGAGGTGAATTCGGCGTTCGGCGCGCTGACCGGGTATGGCCCGGACGGCATTCCGTACGCGCTCCCCCACCCGTGGACCGTGCCCGAGGCGCCGCGCTATCCGGATCTGGGCACCGACGCGGCCCGGTTCGTCATGCCGATCCGGCATCGGGACGGGCGGCGGCTGTGGCTGGCGGTGTCGACCAGTTCGCTGGTGAAACCCGAGAACGGCGAACGGATTTTCGTCGGCACGCTGCGCGATGTCACCGCCGAGCACGATGCCCAGGCACGCGATCAAGCGGTGTCGCGGCTGGCCACGGCGGTCGCCGCGGCGACGAGTGTGGTGGAGGTGCTCACCATCGGGCTCGAGGAGCTGCGGCGCGCCATCGGGGCCGAGGCCGCGGTCGTCTCGGTCTGGCCGAATCGGCACACCGGGCCCGAACTCTATGTCTCCGAGGACAATCCGTACACCGGCGCGGGTATCGCGCCGCACGACACCCAGCCGATCCACCTGCCCGAGCGGCTGCTGCACGGCGGCGGTGAGTCCCGCCAGGTGCTCGATGCCCGCGCCCGGGCGCTCCTGGATCGGGCCCGGCTGCAACCCGGGCGGACGATGTTCGCCATCCCGGAAGGGGCGACCAGTTCCGAGGGCATCGTCGCGCCGCTCGGTGAGAGCGGCGATTCGGCGCTGTGGCTGCGCTTCGCCGCGCCGCGCGTCATCACTCCCGGTGACTGGGCGCTGTTCTCGCTGCTGGTCGGCCATTTGAGCCTGGCCGTGCAGCGCGCCCGCAACTTCGATCAGGCCCGCTCCACCTCCCTGACCCTGCAGCGCGCCATGCTCGGCCCGATCGAACTGCCGCCGCGTTTCTCGGTCCACTACGAGCCCGCGCTGCCGCCGCTCGAGATCGGCGGCGACTGGTACGACGTGGTGCGCCTCGAGGACGGCACCATCGGCGTGGTCGTCGGCGACTGTGTCGGCCGTGGCCTCTCGGCCGCCGTGGTGATGGGCCAATTGCGCTCGGCCGCACGGGCTCTGCTGCTGCGCGGCGCGGGCCCGGCGCAGCTGCTGGCCGAACTCGACACCGTCGCCGCCCGTATTCCGGGAGCCATGTGCACCACCGTGTGCGCGGCGATCCTGGATCCCGTGCGCGGTCTGGTGCGCTATTCCAATGCCGGGCATATGCCCCCGGTGCTCGCCGAACCCGGCAAACCCGGCAGACTGCTGGAGGGTGGTCGCGCGGTTCCCTTGGCCACCTTCGATATTCCGCGCCGCCCCGAGGCCACCACGTCCATGGCTCCCGGCTCCACGCTGGTCCTGTTCACCGACGGTCTGGTCGAGCAGCGCAATGTCGATATCGCCGACCGGTTCGTCGAACTGGCCGACGAATTGGGCCGCGTCGCCGGGCAATTGCCGCGCGAGGTGGTCGATTCGGTGCTGTCCCGGCTGCGGCCCACCGGCGGCTACGACGATGACGTGGCCATGGTCGTGTACCGCCAGCCGCCCAAGACCCTGCGCCTGGACGTGCCCGCCGCGGCCGGTGAGCTGTCCGGGCTCCGGCGTGCGCTGCGGGCCTGGCTCTCGGCGGCGGCGGTCCCGCACGACACGGCCGTGGATCTGGTCGCGGCCGCGAACGAGGCCTGCAGCAACAGCATCGAGCACGCCTACCTCGACGGTGAGCCGGGCCGGGTGCGCCTCACCGCCGATTGCGGCGTGGACACCCTGACCATCGAGGTGAGCGATACCGGCGCGTGGCGGCCGCTGCCCGCGGATCCGGGCCATCGCGGTCGCGGCATCGCCATGATGCGTGCGCTCACCGATCATCTCGACATCGACAGTTCCGGGCCGGGTACACGGGTGCGGATGTCGGTGCGACTACTGGCCGTTTCATTCTCCGCGGCCGGGCGCATGTGAATCAGGGCCCGTCGGCACGAGTTCGGCGGGCGATTTCGGATCACTCCGAAAGAGTGCGGTAGCTGCGGGTTTCGCTATAACGCCGACTACCGAACCAGTACCGATGTGGTAGACGATGCAGCACGAACGGACGGATCATGGCAGATTTAACAAACGTGACCAACACTTCCGGAGACGGCTATCCATTCGCCGACACGATGACCACCTCGGTCACCGAACGCGCCGAGGCGACGGTCCTCACCGTGGCCGGTGACGTCGACCTGGCGACCGCCCCCGCGCTGGAGAACGCCGTCGACGCCGCCCTGGCGGGCACGCCCGCCGCGCTGGTGATCGACCTGACCGCCGTGAGCTTCCTGGCCTCGGCCGGCATGGCGGTCCTGGTCGGTGCGCACAAGCGCGCCGGCGATACCCGCATCGCGGTGGTGGCGGACGGGCCCGCCACCAGCCGCCAGTTGAAGGTGACGAGCCTGGATCAGGTGTTCGCGCTGCATCCGACCCTCGACGAGGCGCTGGCCTCGCTGCGCTGACACCCGGCCCGAAAACACCGAAGCCGAGTCCGGTTCGCCCGGACTCGGCTTCGTGTTCTCACTCGTGGTTCCGGCGCGCCCGGAATCGATGAGCTAGATGAGCTCGCGCAGCTGCTCGATCAGCTTGACGCGCTCGGCGGGCGTACCCGCCATCGGGACCACGTTCAGCACGGTGACACCGGCCTCGCGGAACGCCTGCACCCGTTCCTTCACGAATCCGGCCGAACCGATCAGGTTGGTGTCGCGCACCAGATCGTCGGGAACCGCCTTGGCGGCCTCTTCCTTCCGGCCCGCCAGGTACAGCTCCTGGATCCGGTCGGCCTCGGCGCCGTAGCCGTACTTGGTGGCCAGGGTGTGGTAGAAGTTCTTGCCCTTGGCGCCCATGCCGCCGATGTAGAGGGCCAGGTGCGGCTTGACGCCGTCGCGCCAGCTGTCCACATTGTCGCCGATGGCCAGCGCCGGGCCCGCGAAGATCTCGAGGTCGCCGCGCGCCGGATCACGCTTGGCCAGACCGGCTTTCACCGATTCACCCCAGACCGCGTCGGCCTTCTCCGGCAGGAAGAAGATGGGCTGCCAGCCCTCGGCCATTTCCGCGGCCAGCTCGACGTTCTTCGGGCCGAGCGCGGCCAGCAGCACCGGAATGTTCTCGCGCACAGGGTGATTGATGAGCTTGAGCGGCTTGCCCAGCCCGGTGCCCTGACCCTCGGGCAGCGGGATGTTGTAGTACTTGCCCTGGTATTCCAGGCGTTCGCGCTTCCACACCTTGCGGCAGATCTCGAGCACCTCGCGGGTGCGGCCGATCGGCGCGTCGTAGTTCACGCCGTGGAAGCCCTCGATCACCTGCGGGCCCGAGGCGCCCAGGCCCAGGATGAAGCGGCCGTCGGAGACGTAGTCCAGGCCCGCGGCGGTCATGGCGGTGAGCGTGGGCGTGCGGGTGTAGAGCTGCAGGATGCCCGAGGCCAGCTGGATCCGTTCGGTCTTCGCGGCCAGGTAGCCGAGCGCGCTCACCGCGTCGAACGAATACGCCTCGGGCACGAACGCGATGTCCAGGCCCGCCCGTTCGAGGTCGGCGACCTCGGCGGCGATCTCCTTGAAGCCGTCGGTGTAATTGATCGACAGTCCGATACGCATGCCCGGGACCTTACCCAACTATTTGCATAGGTCGGCGGGTGGGTTGCCGGTCGGCACCGCAGCGCCGGTACGGTTAGCGGCGCACTCACTCCAATTCCCCGTACTGCCAAGGGAGGCCACCCCTCATGACTCAGGACACCACCGGCTTCGGTGACTCGACACTGCGGGGGTACCTGGATCAGCTGGCCGCCAAGGTGCCCGCCCCCGGCGGCGGCGCGGTCGCGGCGCTGCACGCGGCGCAGGGCGCGGCGCTGGTCGCCATGGTCGCGCGCTACACCACCCGGGCCAAGGACGCCGAGCACCGCCCGGTCATCGACCGCATCATCGAGGCCGCCGACGCCGCCCGCGAGCGCTCGCTGGCGCTGGCCGACGCCGATGCCGCCGCCTTCACCGGGGTCGGCAATGCCTACAAGCTGCCCAAGGAGACCGAGGCCGAGCAGGCCGCGCGCGCCGAGGCCATCACCGCCGCGCTGCTGCAGGCCGCCCGGGTGCCCGCCGCCGTGGTCGCCGAGGCCGACGAAATCGTCTCGCTGGCAAACGAACTGCTGCCCATCGGCAATCCGAACGTGGTCACCGATATCGGTGCGGCGGCCGACTGCGCGCGGTCCGCGGCGGCCAGCTCGCAGTTGAACATCGCGATCAATGTGGCCTCCCTGGACAGCGGGGCGGGCGCTGAGTTCGCGCCGGTGCTGAAGCAGATCGAGGAAGTCATCGCCCGCGCCGACGCGCTGCACAACGACGTGGTCGCGGCGATCACCCGCTGACGTCTCGAGGCCGTCACCCACTTTGGTCGCGAGGCCGTCACACGGGCACGCATCGAATCAGCTTGCGCTGTACCCCGTTCCGTTATGGAGCGGGGTACAGCTCTTTTTCGCGCCGTTACCTGGCGACACGGACTCTCACAAAGCTCCCACGCCGGGACAATGGTTACGAACCGGGAACATTTCCGAATGGGACAGATGATCAAGTCATAGGCTGAGGAACCCAGGCCCACACCCTCTCGAAGGGATGGAACGATGCGGAAAGCGCTTCGCTCGCTGTTCGTCGCAAGTTTCGTCGCGGCGGCGGCCGCGTTCGGATCCGGAGCCGCGGGTGCGGTTCTCACCACCACCGGTCTCCCAGCGGTTCAAGCGATTTCGCCCGGTCCCGGCCAGACGGTCGGCATCGCGGCCCCGGTCACCGTGCAGTTCGCGTCCGCGGTCACCGATCGTGCGAAGGCCGAGCGCACGGTCGATGTCCGGGCCGGGAACTCCCTCGCCGGAACGTTTTCCTGGCTCGACGACCGCCAACTGATGTGGACGCCGACGAATTATCTACCCACCAAGTCCCCGATCACGGTCCTCGCGGGCCGTCAGCACATCAAGTTCCAGACCAATGGCGGCACCACCGCGGACGCTGACATGTCCAACCACACCTTCACGGTGTGGATCGACGGGGTTGCTCGCACCATGCCCGCCTCGATGGGCAAACCCGGCCGCGAAACTCCGGTCGGCACCTTCCCGGTGCTGTCGCGCGAGCGCTCGGTCACCTTCGACTCCCGCACGATCGGCATCCCGCTCAGCGATCCCGAGGGCTACCTGATCACCGGCGAGTTCGCCGAACGCCTGACCTGGGGTGGCGTCTACGTCCACTCGGCCCCGTGGTCCGTCGACTCCCAGGGCAACTCCAACGTCTCCCACGGCTGCATCAACCTCGCCCCCGCCGACGCCGAGTGGTACTACGACAACGTCTCCATCGGCGACCCCGTCACCACCCACTGGTGATCCCCCACCACACCTGAATTCAAGATCAGGGAGCTCTCACGCTGCGGAATCGGACAGATTCCAGCAGTGAGAGCTCCCTGATCTTGTTTGTGACTCTTGGTGGCTAGCGGGCGGATTCGGCTGCCTGGACCACGTGGCGCATGAGCAGGGCGGTGGTGACGGGGCCGACGCCGCCGGGGACGGGGCTCAGCGCCGCGGCCTTGCCGGTGACGGACGGTGCGTCCACGTCGCCGGTGATGTTGCCGTTCTCGTCCTCGTTGGTGCCGACGTCGATGACGACCGCGCCCTCGCGGACGTGCTCGCCGGTGATGAGGCCCGCGCGGCCGACCGCGGCGACCACGACATCGGCGGGGGTGGTGACGGCCGGGAGGTCCGCGGTGCGGGAGTGGGCGATGGTGACGGTTGCGTTCTCGGCGAGGAGCAGCTGAAGCAGGGGCTTGCCCACCACATTCGAGCGGCCGACGACGGTGACCAGGCGGCCCGCGAGCGGAACATTGTGGAACTTGGCCAGTTCCACGACCGCCTCGGAGGTGGCGGGCGGGAAGCCGGGCAGGCCGGAGGCGAGCAGGCCCAGGGACAGCGGGCTGACGCCGTCGACATCCTTGGCGGCGGCGATGGCGATGCTCACGTCGTCGAGGCCGACGCCCTTGGGCAGCGGGGTCTGCAGCATGATGCCGTCGACGGTCGGGTCCTCCGACAGCTCGGTAAGCTTGGCGCGGATCTCTTCGGCGGTGGCGTCGACGCCGAGATCGACGTTCTCGCAGGCGATTCCGAGGCGGTCGGCGGCGCGGTTGAGCGACTTCACGTACCAGGCGCTGGCGGGATCGTCGTTCGCGATCACCAGGGCCAGGCGGGGGGCGGCGCCCTTGTCGGTGAGGGCGGCGGCGCGCGCCTTGGTGTCGGTGTTCAGGGCGGCGGCGAGATCCTTGCCGATGAGCGAAGTCGTATCCACGGGTGCAAAGCCTATCGCGCGACCGGAATCGGTTTGCGAGCCGTGCACAGGCAGACCGGTCGGTGCTGCGACGGCGGGGTGATCGATCGCCTGACGGGTCGCGCGCGTTCCCAGATGTGACGTGGATCAAACGCGCGAAATCTGTTCGGCAAATACCCGACAACGGCGATGGTCAGTCGTATCGTGTCCACATTCGGATCTGAGCCAATAGCCAGCAAATTGAATAGATAGCCAGCAAAGCAATGCGTGACACCCTCCGAAAGGTCGACAGCAGTGCAGATCGCCAGGCGTTTCCCCACTTTGCTCGCGGCGGCGGCCGCAGCGCTCACCATTCTCGGAACCGGCACCGCGCACGCGGATCCAGGAGCCCTCTACAACTCGGCGCAGGACAATTTCACCAGTGGCAATGAGGGCGCCGGTCTGGCCGACCTGCGCCAATTGCTGGCCGAGTCACCGGATGACGCGCAGGCGCTGTCGCTGCAGGCGATCTGGTCGGACTACGCCGGGGATCTGATCACCCGCGAGGTGGCGCTGAACCGGCTCAACGGAATCGACGGCAGGCTGGCCGACGGGACGCGGAACCTGTTCCGCGCCATCGGCGCCGCCGTCGGCACGCTCCCCAACCCGATCCCGGCGATCGCGGGCCCGCAGACCGGTATCGCGGTGCTGGGTTACGGCCTGCTGCCCGACGGTTCCATGCGCCCCGAACTGGTCAACCGCCTCCAGGCGGCCTGGCTGCAGGCCATCGCCTCGCCCATGTCCCCCATTCTGGTGACCGGCGGCAATCCGCAGAACGGCATCACCGAGGCGGCGGCCATGCAGGGCTGGCTCATCGGTCACGGCATTCCGGCCAGCCGCATCCTCACCGACCACCGCGCGGGTTCCACCGTGCAGAACGCCCTCTTCGGCGTGTCCATGCTCAGGGACGCGGGCGCCACCAGCGCCATTGTGGTGACCTCCCCCAACCACATTCGCCGCGCCGTCGCCGACTTCATCGTGGCGGGCATGCCGGTCATCGGCGCGACGACCTCCCTCGAACAGCTGGTCTCCCAACTCCCGCCCCCGGCCCGCAACAGCCAGCGCGGCATCTACCTCGACGCCAGCCGAGTCCTCCGCCTCCCCACCGAGCGCTGATCACCCGAGAGGGAAAACGACGCCTCCACCCGGATCGCTGCGCCGTCTCGACCGGTGCACGCAGCCGGCCGCGCCCGGACCCTGCCGAACCTGGGCAGGCGTCCGGGCGTGCACAATGGCTCGGTGACCTCCGCTGATACCGATACCCTGGTCGCGCGGCTGCGCGCCGCCGGATGCGTCTTCGCGGAAGACGAGGCCGCCCTGCTCCTGAGCGCCACCTCCGACCCGGACCGCCTGGAATGGCTTGTCGCCCAGCGGATCGCGGGATTCCCCTTGGAACACCTCCTGGGCTGGGCGGAGTTCCGCGGCCTGCGGGTAACCGTCGCGTCGGGCGTCTTCGTCCCCCGCCAGCGCACCTCGTTCCTGGTCGAACAGGCGGTCGCGTTGGGGCGCGCGCTCGGCACCGAGCCCCAGCGATCCAGCTCGACCGCGGGGCTCGCGAGTCACACCGGCGCGGTTTCGACCCGAATCCTCTCGGGTGATGCAGGTCCGCCGCCGCGGGCGATCGTCGCGGTCGATATGTGTTGCGGCTGTGGAGCGCTGGGCTTGGCGTTCGCGAAAGAGCTGGCTGCCGAAGGAATTCGGGTCGAGTTGACCGCAGCTGATATCGAGCCCGCTGCCGTCCGGTGCGCTCGGGAGAATCTGGCCGCGGTGGACGGGCAGGTTTTCGAGGGGGATTTGTTCGAGGCTATACCAACGGATCTGCGCGGGCGGGTGCATGTGCTGCTGGCGAATACGCCGTATGTGCCGTCGGGTGAGATCGGGGGGATGCCGCCGGAGGCTCGGGATCATGAGCCGCGGCGGGCGCTGGACGGCGGGACGGATGGGTTGGACGTGTTGCGGCGGATCGCGGCGGTGGCGGGTGAATGGCTGGCTCCCGGAGGATATTTGCTCGTGGAGGAGAGCGAGGAGCAGGCGCCGGTGGCGGCCGAGATCATGCGGTCCCATGGGTTGGATGCGCGGATCGCGGAGTGTGAGGAGTTGGGAGCCACCGTGGTGATCGGGACGCTGTCATGAACGGGATCGGTGCGCGGGCATGAGTATTCGCGGGGTGCTGTTCGATGTGGATGACACGCTCATCGACTACTCGGGGACGGCGCGGATCGGGATCTTGAAGCATCTGGCGGCGGAAGGGGCGCTGGATCGGTTCGAGTCGGCCGATGCGGCGGTGGCGCTGTGGCGGGCGATCGAGGAGGAAGAGTATCCGCGGTTCCTCGCCGGGAAATTGACCTTCAAAGGGCAGCAATTGGTGCGGACGGAGCGGTTCCTGGCGGAAATCGGGATGGCGGTAGACGATCCGGCCGCGTGGTTCGCCGCCTATTCGGCGTATCGGGATACGGCCTGGACGGCCTTCCCTGACGTCGCGCCGGCGTTGCGCGGGTTCGACGGCCGGGTCGGGCTGGGTGTGGTGTCCAATGCGTCGCTGCCGTATCAGACCGGGAAACTGCGGACCGTCGGACTGCTGCACCACTTCGGAGACGCGATTCTGTGCTCGGACGAATTCGGTTCGGCCAAACCGGATCCGGGCATATTCCTCGCGGGATGCGAGATTCTCGGCCTGGAGCCCGAGCACGTGGCATACGTCGGCGACCGCTACGACGTGGACGCGCTCGGGGCCAGAGATGCCGGGCTGCAAGCGTATTGGCTGGATCGGACCGGGCTCGGGGTCGCCGTGGACGCCGACATCACCGTCATTCGCTCACTGGCGGAACTGGATTCGACCGCGCACTGAACGAGGTCAGTGCCCGGCGGCCTTGCGGGCGTCGCTCAGCGCACGGTGCATGCGCACCAGATAGACCGGAGTCGGTGGGACCCAGCCCAATTGGGTAGCCTGCCCCAGGTCGTCGCGGTTCGCCCAGTGCTCGATGATCTTGCCGTCGGCAATGCGCAGCCAGTGCGACTGGGTGACCGCGAAGGTCTTGCCGGTGGACGGGAACGCCTGCTCCGGTTTGGCATCCGGCCCGTAGACGACGAAGGTGCCGGTCTGGCGGCCGTGCATGGTGGTGTGCAATGCGACGAGATCGCCGTCGACGACGACCTCGTGGACGTCCCATCGCATATCGCTGAAGGCCGCGCGCAGCCATTGCGCCGAGCCCAGGAACGCGGCCGGACCACGACCGCGCGCGGCGGGCGCCTCGACCTTGTCCTCGCGGTTCACGGCCTCGGGATGGATGACGGCCTCGAAATCGGCGAGCTCCCCGTCCGCCATCAGCTCGATCGACCGGATCGCGAGCTTGCGCGCGTCCTCATCCGCCATGATTCCCTCCGATTATCGACACGACGGTAGTTGTCCACAGTCTGCCCGCGACCCGCCGCGAGCGCATCCCGTCCCCGGAAGCTCAGCCGCTTCCAGGGATTTTCAGCCCGCTTCCAGGGATTTGCGGATCTCCGCCTGGATCTCCAGTTGTGCCTGCGCCGCGGCGAGCCCGGCGGTCACGTCGGCGGCGGTGCGCTGGGTGGCGGCCGAGACATACTGCGCCACAGCGGCTTCGATGGTCTCGACGCCCTTGACGGCGGTGGCGCGCTGCTCCTCGCGGGCGGCGGCGGGCAGGGCGGCGATGGCCACCAGGCGGTCGTCCCAGGCCAGGGCGGCCTGTTCGAGTTCGGCGCGCAGCACGATGGTGGTGCCGTCGTCGAGGGAGTTGGCGGTGCGGACCGCGGTCATGGCGTCGCGCAGGCGGCGATGCAGGCGCGGCTCGGGATCGTGGGAACCCGCCCACGAGGCCGGGGCGCGGGTCGGGGTGCCCGGGATGACCTGGTTGGCGTCGGCCGTCGCCCGCTTCTGGCGGGCGGACAGCAGCATGATCCCGCCCACCGCCGCCGCCAGCAGGAGCAGCACTACGAGCACGAAAACCAGCATGGTGAGCTCACTTTCAACGATGGGTGGTCGGACGCGGGACAACCGTGCTGTGGCCCGGTCCGGTCGGGTGCGCCGGGGTGTGGTGGCCGCGCGAGGCGGCGTAGATCCCGATGATCACCGCGATGATCGAGATCACCGCCAGGATCGCGGCGGCGATCTTCACCTTGCTCCACGGCCGGTCGCCGGACACCTCACCGGTGAGACCGTTGATGTACACCTGGTAGGTGGTGCTCATGTACACGACGGTCAGCAGCCAGATCGGCAGCAGCAAATGCTTGTACGCCAACCAGTTCCACGACGTGTTCAGCTGGTCGATGCGCTGATGGTCGCCGCCGATGGCGGACCGCACACTCGATTCGATGGCGGCGTCGATCCGCTGCTGCGCCTCCGGGAACGACTCCTCGGCATCCTTGTCGTAGGTGCGGCACAGATGCCCCGCCACGTACTCCGGTGAGTACGCCCGCGCCTGCTCCACCGGCCACGGTTCCAACGCCCGAATCCGATCGCGATTCAGATTGTCATTGGCCAGCACCGGCAGATCCGCGAATTCATTGCTGACCTCACCGGCGACCGAGGACCACCGAGTCCGCGTCTCGTAGATCGGATCCCCATCCTCATCGGTCCCGACCCGAACCTGGTAATCGTCCCCACGCTGACCCTGATACCAACTGGCGGTATCCGCGTCATAGGTGAAATACGCGGTATACAAACTGGAAAAGGCCCCGATCCGCCGATACTTCTTGAAGTTCGAAGGCGCGAACCACCGCTTGGAAACCCACTTCTCAACGAGCTCCCGAGCCTGCTTCTCCCCCACCAGAAACGGCACCACCCCATCCACCGGCAACCGAGCCGGCGCATTGTGCACATCATCCCGCTGAATCGGCGTCGCACAATACGGACACCGCGTGGCGGTCAAACTCCCATTGAACCCGGTTGTCCCCCCGCAGTTCTGGCACTTCACCTCCCACTCCCCCGTAACCTGCGGCCCGGCCTGCCCCGCCTGCCGCTCCCGCAACGCCACCATCGCAGGCCCCAATTCCCGAGCCTCCACAGCCACATTCGGCGCACTGACCGCCGACCGATTCCCGCAACTGGGGCACAACAAATCCTGCCCCACCGGATCGAACACCAGCTGCGCCCCACAAGCCGAACACGGATATGTCCGAGTCAACTCCGTGCTGTGCAACATAGCCCGATCCGGCACCACCGAACTCTGCTGCGCCGCCCCATTTCCCGCAGGCGCATTGCCGATTTCGGCCCCAGGCACGATCACCGGAGCCACAATCACGGGCGGCATCCCACCCATCGGCGCTTGCCCTGTCCGATTCGGCGCGAACCCACCCGGCAGCGGCGGCGGCCCCGCCGGTGCGGCGGAAGTCCCCGGCAGCGGTGGCGGCAGGACCGATCCCGGCCCCAAAGGCGGCGGGGTCGCCACTATCCGGCCGTGCGGAGGAAGAGCCTGCGGCAGCGGCGATCCCGAGCCCGGCGCGGCCGGAGTTGGTGCTGCGGGAAGTGGCGGCGGCGGCACCCACTCGCGGGGCGCGGCCGTGCCGGGCTCGGGAT
>NZ_BAAFGR010000155.1:0-18624 GCF_041154655.1 Nocardia sp. JMUB6875 | reverse complement strand
GTGGAGGAGTGTGCTCAGCGTTGGGAGGCGTGGACGCCGGAGGGTGTGGCGGGGCGACTGGTGGGGATATCGGTTCCGTGGTGTGTGGTCGGTGGGTGGGCGCTGGATTTGTTTGTCGGAACCCAGACCCGGGATCATGAAGACCTTGAAATCGCTGTTCCTCGTGAACGATTCGGGGAGGTGGCTGCCGCGTTCGGCGGCTACGAGTGGGATGTGGTCGGGTCGGGGATGGTGTGGGCTTATCGAGATGCTGGCGACCGCGCCGAATTTCACCAGACGTGGCTACGGGACCCCGCGACGGGCAAATATCACCTCGACGTGTTCCGCGAACCGCATGACGGCGAACGCTGGATCTGCCGCCGCGAACCCTCGATCACTCTGCCCTACACCGACCTGATTGAAATCGGCCGCGCCGGAATTCCCTACGTCATCCCCGAAGTGGCCCTCCTGTTCAAGGCCAAGGCCCAACGCCCCAAGGACCAGCAGGACTTCGACCGCGTGACCCCCCTACTCCCCGACCATCGGGTCGCGCGTCTGGCGGCATGGCTTGCCCGCGTGCATCCCCACCACGACTGGCTCGAAACCCTCAGCGGCGGAGAGCGTTAGCGGAGGGGCATTCCGGCCGCGCGATGCGATCGAGTAGGGCTGGCGGCGGATCGGGGCGCTGGCGTCTCAGGTGTGGTCGCGGCGGGTCAGCGGAGGAGGTTTACCAGTTGGCGGTAGGCGGCTCGGGTGGGTGGGGCTAGGCGGCGCCAGGAGATGGGGCCGCCGGAGCCTAGGTGGGCGTCGTAGGGGATTTCGGCTACTGCGCGGACTACGTCGCCCAGGTATTTGCGGACGTGTTCCGTTACCAGGGGGCCGTCTTTGGGGTGTTGGCGGGTTACGACTATTACTGCTTCGGCTAGGTGGTATTGGCTGTAGTTGTCGTCTAGCCAGATCAGGGCGGGTTTGAGGCGGTTTACGGCGTCGGGGCGGGCGGCGAGGGTGATTACCAGGGAGATTCGGGAGTCGCAGAGGAGGGGGGCGACCATGCGGTTGGTTACGGGGGCGCCGCCGTCGTAGACGGGGAGGCAGCCTGCTTCGACGAGGTCTCGGTGGACGGAGGAGTAGGTTTCGCGGCGGGGCAAGGCTTCGGGTCCGCGGGGGAGGACGCCTACGCCGGAGCTGTTTTCGCCGCAGCTGTCGATCACGGTGGAGGGGAGGCTGCGGTGGGTCATGTTGAGCCAGGATTGGACGGTGCCGGCGGCGTCGATGGTGTCGCAGCCGCGGGCGGACAGGTCGCCGCCGGTGGTGGTGGCGTCCACCACGATCGGGGAATGTTCGCCGTAGTCGTAGGCGGCGGCGCCGGCGATGCCGAGGGCGGTGGTGGTCGCGCCGGAGCCGCCGGAGCTGCCCAGGACGAGGACGGGTGGGAGGTCGGCCCACAGTAGGAAGCCGTTGCGCGGGTGCATGCGCACCACATCGGTCGGGGCTCCGGGCGGGGACGGGCGCAACAGCAGGGAAAGGTCTGTGGGCGTGGCGGAGAGAGCGGCGGGATGATCCGGGAAATTTTCGGACATTACGAGATTCCTTTTGTGCGGCGCAGCCGGGCCAAGGCATCTCGCCGTCAACACCCTCACCGTGTCGACGAACAGCCCCCTGCGCTTCGACAACTTCGCTGAAGTCCTGTGTGCCGTCCCCCCGGATACCCCCTACCGCCCAAACCGTCGATCAAGAGTGCAGAAAAGGTTGCTGTGCAGCACCTTTCAATGCCGCACGATATTACCTGATCTTGTCATGTCAGCAACGGAATCGCTCCCCGGCGCGAACTCCGGCACAGAATGTCAGCGCACCGCCCGGATGGGCAGTACCGCGACCGCCCCGAGCACCGAAAGCAGCCCGCCGACAACAAATAACGGCGGGTATCCACCGAAGCTCACCACCGCCGACGCGACGAACGGCCCGACGATTTGCGGGCCCGCATTGGCGATATTGAGGACTCCCATATCGCGGGCGGCATCGGCGGCCTTGGGCAACACCATGGTGACCAGCGCGGTGTCCACGGCCATGAAACACCCGAAGGCCAGGCCGTTCACCGCGGCGAAGGCCAGCATGCCGGGCCAGGTCGAGGTGAGCAGCGGAATCAGCTGGGCGACAGCCGCGAGCGCGGCGGAGACGGCGACGAACAGCTTGCGGCGATCGAGGCGGTCGGACAGCACACCACCCGCAACGGTCGAAACCGCCATGGCCACAGCGGAAATCGGCGTCAGCACCGCGACCGCCTTCGACGGCTCCAGGCCGGAGGGCAGGCTGATGTGATCCTGCAAGATATACAGCTGATACCCGGTGACGGCGAAGTAGCCGAGCACCAGCAGCGCGCGGCCGATGAAGGCCCAGCGGAAGTCGTGCTCGCGCAGCACATTCAGAAACGTCGCGACCTGCGCCCGCAACGGCGTCGGTTCCCGCGCGGGCATGCGCTGTTCCCTGGCGCGGGAGGTGAACAACACCGCCGCCGCGGCGACCAGCGCACCGAGCACCAGGTAGCCGGTGCGGTAGTGATGCGAGAACACCGAGGCGATCAGCACGCCGATCGTCGATCCCACCGGCATGCCCAGTCCCACCGCCGCCGAGGCGACACCGCGTCGCGCGAGTGGAATCCGGTCCGGGACAACGGAGGTCAGCGCGGCCTGATAGATATTCATGACCGCCTGCCCCAGGCACCACCCGATCGCGACCAGCAGCACCGTGTTGACGCTGCCGAGCACGGCCATCGCGGCTACGGCGGCCAGACCGCCGCCCAGAATCCACGGATTGCGCCGCCCCGAGCGGTCGGACAGCGCACCGGCCACCGGGTTGAACACGGTCGCGAAGATCGCGGCGATCCCGCCCACCAGACCGAGATTGGCGACCTTCAACGCCGCGTCGATGTGCTCGATCTGCAAGGGCAGCAACACACTACCGACGCCGATGTACAGCGCGTACATGGCGGCGTTCCCGGCGAACAGCAGCGGGAGTAGGCCGCGCGCGGGTGCGGCCTCAGGGACAGAGAGCTGGCCGACGGCGTCGGCTTCGGAACGATCCACGGGAATCCAGAGCGTGCGGACAGCGCGGATTCCGGCCGTCGCCGACCGGAATCCGTTGCTGTCGAGGTGAATCAGCCGATGTCGGCCGTGAGGGGCAGCGCGGTCACCGAGGTGCCGACGTGCAGGGTGAAGGAACCGGGCTCGATGACCCAGCCTTCCTCGGTCCAGTGCTCGAAGGAGCGCTTGGGCAATTCGATGGTGGCGGTAACGGATTCACCCGCGCCCGCCTCGACCACCGCGAAGCCGGACAGCCAGCGCACCGGGCGATCCACGGCGCTGTTCTCCCGCGAAAGATACGCCTGCACGACCTGACGGCCGGGCCGGTCGCCGGTATTGCGGACGGTGACGGTGGCGGTACGGCCCGCGACCTTCAGATCCGACAGTTCCCAGGTGGTGTATCCCAGGCCGTGCCCGAACGGATAGGCCGGGGCGACACCGGATTTCAGCCAGGCCCGGTAGCCGATATGAATGCCTTCGGTGTACGGCAGGGCATTGTCGGGCGCGGGCTTGGTGTCCAGCACCGGGACATCGGCCATGGTCTTGGGCCAGGTGGTGGGCAGGCGGCCGCCGGGTTCGACAGCGCCGGTGAGCACATCGGCCAGCGCCGACCCGAACTCCTGTCCCGGGAACCAGGTCAGGAGCACCGCGGCGACATCGTCGCGCCACGGCATCTCCACGGGGGAACCGGAATTCACCACCACGATGGTGCGCGGATTCACCGCGGCGACAGCGGCGACCAACTCGTCCTGGCGGCCGGGCAGTGCCAGCGAAGTCCGGTCGAAGCCCTCGGATTCGATCTGCTCGGTGGTACCGACCACCACGATCGCCACCTCGGAGGTCCGCGCCAATTCGACCGCGGCGGCGAACTCCTCGTCGGCGGAGCGGCGCGGGCGGCCGACCGCGAGGGTGATGCCCATGGCGGGGAAGCCGCCGCCGGGCACCATCCGCACCAGCACATCGACCTCCTGCCCCTCGGTGAGCGCGCGGGTGACGAAGCGCTGCGGCGGATTCAGCAGCATCTCGACCGGATCGGTGCCCTCGGGCAGCACGGTCTCCTCGAGCACCTGCCCGCCGTCGATGCTCAGGGTCAGGGTGCCGACACCGGCGAAACCGATGCGCCACTCCCCCGCGACATCGGCGCGCAAGCGGCCGCGCAGCTCGATGGCCTTGGCCCGCATGGCATTCGGGTTGCCGAACAGCATGAGACTGCCCGCGGTGCGATGCTCGGCGTCCAGCACCTCATCGCCGTCGAGGTAGCGCAGCGACAGCCCCTCGGCGCCGGTCTCCGGATCGGTGACCAGTTCCAGGGGCACCGGAATCATGTTCTCGCTCAGGTGCACACCGGGCGTGTAGACCACCGGCAGCACCTCCGAGAGCCCCTCCAGCGGCGAGGTGGTGTGCGCTGGAATCACGGTAGCGCTGCCGCCACCCATGAAACGCGGTTCGGCCGCGGCGGATCCGAGCAGCGCGACCTGCGCGGGCTTACTCAACGGCAGGGTGCCGTCATTGGCGGCGAGCACCATGGCCTTGGCGGCGGCCTCGCGCACCACACGCTGCGCGGCCTCGTCGCTGAACGGCTGAACCGCCTGCGGCGACCCGTTCAGCGCGCCCACCCGGACCGCGAATCGCAGGATGCGCCGGACCTTTTCGTCGATGGCCGCTTCGGGCACCTCACCATTGCGCACCGCCTCCTCCAGCGGCGCGCCCCACAGCTCCCACGGCCCCGGCATGGCCAGGTCATTGCCCTTGGCCGCGCCCGCGGTCGAGCGCACGGCGGTCCAGTCCGAGACCACCACGCCGTCGAATCCCCACTCGCCCTTGAGCGGTTCGTCGAGCAGCTCGTTCTCGGTCATGGTGACGCCGTTGACCGAGTTGTAGGCAGCCATGATCATCCACGCGCCCGCCTCGACGGACCGCTCGAACGGGTACAGGTACAGCTCGCGCAGTGTCCGCTCGTCGGCGATGACGTCGGCGGTGAAGCGCTCGGTCTCGGAATCGTTGGCCACGTAGTGCTTCGGGCACGCGCTCACGCCGTGCGCCTGCACCGACCGCACATACGCCTCGGCGATCTCGGCGGTGAGCATCGGATCCTCGGAGAAGCATTCGAAATGCCGTCCGCCGAGCGGGGATCGATGCAGGTTGATCGTGGGCCCCAGGACCGCGTACACATCCTTGCGCCGCGCCTCGGCGGCGATGAGCGCGCCGATCTCGGTGAGCAGATCGCGGTCCCAGGTGGCGGCCAGCGCGGTGCCCGAGGGCAGGCTCACCGACGGGTCGCGCTCGTCCCACTGCTCCCCGCGCACGCCGGACGGACCGTCGGAGACCGGCATCTCCGCCAGCCCGATGCTCGAATCACCGGCGAATCGGAAGAAGTTCGCGCCGGAGATCAGACGGATCTTGGCCGGCAGGTCGAGCTTCGCGAGGATGTCGTCGATGACGTCGGTCATGCCTGTTCCTTCCAGAAGTTCACCAGGGCGGCGGAAACCTGTTCGGGGACATCCTCGTTCGGCACGTGGCCGGAGCCGTGGAACACGACCGTCTGGGCGTTGAGCTGCTTCGCGAACGCCTCGTGCACCTCCGGCGCCCACAGGTCATTGGTGTCGCCGTACGCGACCAGCAGCGGGACGCCCGAATCACGCAGCGCCGAGGGGTCTTTCAGCGGCGGCTCGGTCATGCAGGCGAGAATGCCGAGGATATTGGCCTTCTTGGTCTGCAGAATCCGCTGGTGCAGGAACTCCATGCGCGCGGGCGACGGCCGCTGCCCGGCCTCGAACAGCGCGGTGCTCATCTGCTGCCAGATGAGCTCCTGCCCACCGGCTTCCACCATCTGCGCAACCGTTTGCGGCGGCGGGAAGTTGATGTCCTCCACCGAGGACGGTCCGGAGGCGAGCAGCGTGAAGCTGCGGAACCGGCCCGGCCGCTCGACCACCGCGACGCGGGAGACATAGCCGCCGAAGGAATGCCCGACCAGATGGATCGGCTCATCCGGCGAGATCTGGTCCACCACGCCCTGCAGGTCGCCGACGAAGTCGGCCATGGTGTAGCCCGACACCTCGTCCGGGCCTTCGGACTGCCACTGCCCGCGCTGGTCGTAGGCGACCGCGCGATACCCGGAATCGGCCAGCAGCGGCAGCACGGCCTCGAAGTCTTCCTTGGATCCGGTGAAGCCCGGCACCAGCAGCACGGTGCCGCGACGCTCGGCGGGCTCGATTTCCCACCCGGCCAGCTTTCCGACGGCTCCCCGCAGCGTGATCGGCGTGATCGGGGCCTGACTCATCGGCAATCCCTTCCCTCGTACTGCCCTGTACGGCTGGCACGAGTGTGCCAGTGGAAATCCAGTTTACCGAGTGGTCATTAGGTACTGTTATCGTTTCGTTACCGTTGCGGGATTTTGCCTGCTCAACACCCTTGACTAGTGTCCCACCTCATGACGCCCCACCCCCGACGCCGCCGCCGGGGCGACGACCGCCGCGAGCAGATCATCGACGAGGCCCTGAAAGCCTTCGCCGACAACGGCTATCGCAGCACTTCCATCGCCGAGATCGCCGACCGCTGCGGCCTGTCCCAGCCCGGCCTGCTGCACTACTTCCCCAACAAGGCGGCCCTGCTGTCCGCGGTGCTCGACTACCGCGACCGCCTCGATTACGACCGATTGGGCTTCGACCAGCAGTTGCACGGCAAGGACGCGCTGCTGCGCCTGGCCCAGCTGGTCGACCACAACATGCACGTTCCCGGCCTGGTCCGGCTGTTCACGGTCCTCACCAGCGAGGCAGTCACCGCCGACCATCCCGCCCACGAATGGGCCCTCAACCGCTACCGCAATCTCCAGACGTACCTGTCGGGGGCGTTGCAGGCGGGCATCGATGACGGCAGCATCCGGGCGGGGATCGATCCGGCGGTCATCGCCCGGCAGGTCTTCGCCATGATGGACGGCCTGCAACTGCAATGGCTCGTCGATCCCGACACCGTCGACATGACCACCCTCTTCCGCGCCTACATCGACGAACTCATCGCCTACATCTCCTAGCGGTATCCCGCTGCGTCAGCGCACCTTTCGCACCCTGGTGGTACCGGCGGTAACCGGCTTGCCCCGCCGGTTCCGCGGTTGGAGTTCGGCGAGCGGCCGGTCGTCGAGATCCAGCAGCGTCGATCGGGATTCGTTGCTCGCGAAGGCGTGTCGTTCCCCCCATTGCCGCAGCGCCACGATGGTCGTGAAGAGATCCGCACCGGCCGAGGTCAATTCGTAGCTGTGCCGCTTGCCGCCGGGCGCGGTGGTGGTGACCAGAATCCCGGACTCGACGAGTCTGCGCAGCCGGTCGGTGAGGATATTGCGGGCGATCCCGAGGCGCTGCTGGAACTCGGTGAAGGTGGCCGCGCCGTCCATGGCGTCGCGCACGATGAGCAGGCTCCAGCGGTCGCCCACCAGGTCGACCGTGCGGGCGACGGGGCAGGTGGGATCGGTCCACTCGCGGCCCTCGCCGAGTGTCGCGGTCATCGCACATCCTCCCGATCGGTTGCAATTCGAAACCGATTGTACCTACTCTCGAATAGTTTCATTTTGCTACTGATTTGGGAGGCGTGGTGACGACGGGAATCACAGGGACGCAGAGATTCGTGCTGGCGATGGTGTGCGCGGTGGCGGTCTCGACGATCTACGCGATCCAGCCGGTACTCGAAAAGGCGGGCGGTGACCTGGGATTGGGCGGCGGGTCGCTGGGTTGGCTGGTCGCGGCGGGGCAGATCGGATATTTCGCGGGGCTGGTGGCGCTCGTCCCGCTGGGCGATGTCGTCAACCGCCGCAAGCTGATCGGCGCGCAACTGGTGCTCACGGCGGTCGGGGCCGGGATGGTGGCGGTCGCGCCGAACGGGGTGGTCGCGTTCGCGGGCTTGGTGAGCGCGGGTGTGTTCGCGGTGGTGGTGCAGGTGACGGTCGCCTACGCCGCGGCGGTTTCCGCGCCCGAGGAGCGCGGCCGGAACATCGGGGCGGTCACTTCTGGTGTGGTGCTCGGCATTCTGGGGGTGCGGATTCTCGCCGGTGTGCTCGGTGACACGATCGGCTGGCGGGCCGTCTATGCACTGCTCGCGCTCCTGTGCGCCCTGCTCGCTTCGATCGTCCGGGCCGCGCTGCCAGCGGATCCGAGAACCGGTGGCGCGCACTACCTGCGCGCCTTGGCGTCGATGGCTCGTCTGGTGCGCACGGATCGCCTGTTCGTGACCCGCGGCCTGATCGCGTTCTTCCTCTTCGCCTCCTTCGGAACCCTGTGGAGCGGACTGGCCCTGCCGCTCGGCGCGGATCCCTGGAACTTCGGAAGCACCGCGATCAGCCTGTTCGGCTTCGCGGGCCTGGCCGGAGCCCTCGGCGCCGCCCGAGCGGGCCGATGGGCCGATTCCAGTCGCGCGCAAACGATTACGGGGTGGTCGCTGACGCTACTCACGGCGTCCTGGCTGCTCATCGCTCAGATCGAACCGACCCTCTGGTTTCTGATCATGGGCATAGTCCTGCTCGATTTCGCCGTCCAGGCCGTTCATGTCAGCAGCCAGCATCTCCTGACCACGGCTCACCCGACCCGGGCCAGCATGGTCATCGGCGCGTACATGTCCTTCTATTCCCTGGGCTCCGCGCTGGGGGCGCTCACGACAGCCTGGGCCTACAGCACCTGGGGATGGGCGGCATCTTGCCTCATCGGTGCGGTGTATTCGCTCGCCGCACTGCTGCTCTGGGCAGCGACCCGCTCGCGACTCGCCGCGCGGGCCGAGCCCGTCCTGGCGGCGCACTGATTCGCTCTCGACCGTTCCCGCGATATTCATGCGACGGGGAGGTGGCAGTGGTTACTACGCTCAAGCCGGGCGAGTATTTCGCCGGATACCAGATTCTGCGGAAGCTCGGTGCCGGCGGGATGGGGGCCGTGTATCAGGCGCGGGATCGGGATCTGCCGCGCTTCGTGGCATTGAAGCTGCTCAGCATGCCCGACGGCGGCGAGCACGAGCACAAGGTGCGGTTCCGGCGCGAGGCCGATACCGTTGCGCGGCTGCAGCATCCGAATATCGTGACCGTGTACGCGCGCGGCGAGGACGACGACCGGCTGTGGATCTCCATGACCTTCGTCGACGGCAGCGATGTGGCGCGGGCGCTGCGCGAGGGGCCCATGCATCCGGCGCGCGCGGTGCGGATCGTCGCCGAGACCGCGGCGGCACTCGATCACGCGCACGAGACCGGGATCCTGCACCGGGATGTGAAGCCCGCCAATATCCTCCTCGCCGAGGGACGGCCGGAACGGGTGCTGCTCACCGACTTCGGGATCGCCAAGGCGCTCGACGAGAGCCGGCAGCTGACTCAGCACGGGGAGATCCTGGCGAGTTTCCAGTATGCCGCGCCGGAGCGGCTGACCCGGCCGGGCGAGGTGGATCCGCGGGCGGACGTGTACTCACTGGGGTGCACGCTGTTTCACATGCTGACCGGGGAGGCGCCGTATCCCGGGCAGAACGTGGGCCGCATCATCCACGGGCACGCGTACGAACCGATTCCCTTGCCATCCCAGCGAAACCCCATGCTGCCCAGGGGCTTCGACGACGTGATCACCCGGGCCATGGCCAAGGAGCCCGAGCGGCGGTATGACAGCTGCTCGCACCTTGCCTGGAGCGCAGCGCAGATCCTCAAGCAAGCTCCCCCACTGAACACCGGTTCGGCGCGCACCACCGATCACCTCAGCGGACCGCGCTTCGCCACCACCCGCACCGCGCCGCGACCCGGAAGTTCGGATACGGGAACGAGACCCGGGACTACGGCTCAGCGCCCCGCGAATCCGAATACCGGACCGAGGCCCGCCACCACGGCACCGCGTCCCGGCACGACACGCGTCGCGTCGGGTGCCACCACGCCGCCGCGGCCGATGCCCGTCCAGGCTGGAGCTCCTATCGCTTCCGGCATGCCGTCCGCGCAGCCCGCCACGACACCCAACCGGGCGGGGATGCCTCCTACCCAGCTCGTGACGGGGCCGCCGCCCGAACCGACCGGTCCGCGCGATGCGGGAATCGGCACCGGGCCGGGCACTTCCGGCCGGGGCGGCAGGACCGCGCGGATCGTGATCGGGCTGGCGCTGGTGACGGCGCTGGCGCTGGTGGCCTACTTCCTGGCGCGCGCCGACAACGGACATCCGGCGGCCTCGAACTCGGCGGTACCGGTGTCGGCGACGTCGCAACCGGTGATCACGACCACCGACCCGATCACGACTCAGCCCACCACGGCCGAGAAGCCCACCACCGAGCCGCCGTACACCCCGCCCCGGACGACAGCACCTGTCACCACCCAGCCGCAACCGAAGACCATCGCGATACCCGACGTCGTCGGCAGCTTGATCGCCGAGGCGAAGGCGCAGCTGGAGAAGGCCGGGTTCGTCGTGAAAGAGGTGCAACGCGAGGACAAACGCGCGAAAGGCACAGTCGTGGAACTGGATCCGGCCGCCGGAACAGCCCGCGCGGCCGGTTCGACAGTGACGGCCTACGTCTCAACCGGACCCACCACAACCACCATCACCGTGCCCAACCTGGTGGGCCTCACCTTCGACACCGCGAAGGCGAAGCTGCAAGCGCTCGGCTGGAAGGGCACCTTGCAGCAAACCACCACGAAGGTCACCGATTCCACCAAGGCAGGCAAAATCCTGGATCAAACTCCGGCAGCGGGCACCTCACTCGCACCCGATGCGGCGGTCACCGTCGCCATCGGCTTACTCCCCACCTCAACCCCCGTCTCGACCCCGGTCCCGTCGACAGCCCCGACCTACTGATCCCCAACCGTTCCCGACGACCTCGGCGTTCCTTTTGGTCCCTCGGCGTTTCGAATGCCAGGCAGAAGCGCGCCCCGCCCTACAGTGGCGAACATGCCGCAAACCGCGCGTACCACCGCCGAGCGATACCCCGAGCGCGTCACCTACGACCGCGACGCCGCCTACGCGATCCTCGACGAGGCCCTGGTCGCCCACGTCGGCTTCAGCACCGACGAAGGCCCGGTAGTAGTCCCGGTTCTGCATGTGCGCCAAGGAGATCGGCTACTCCTACACGGCTCGATCCACGGCCGCTTCATCAAGACGGTCACCACCGGCACCCCGATCTGCGTAACCGTCACCCAGATCGACGGCCTCATCCTCGGCCGCGCGGCATCACACCACTCGGCGGCCTACCGCAGTGTCATGATCTTCGGCCAAGCCACCGCCGTCGACGACGCGCACGAGCGCGCGGAACTCCTCGGCCAAATCGTGAAGGCCATCATCCCCGGCCGCCTCTCCGGCCCGAACGCGGCCCGCCGCCCCAACGTCGAAGAAGCGGGCTATACCGCAGTCCTCTGGATGCCGATCGAGGAGTTCTCGGTGAAGGTCCGCAAGGGTTTCGCCCGCGACGAACCCAAGGACGACGCCGTCGAAGCCTGGGCCGGCCGAATCCCCCTGACACTGACCCCCGGCACCCCGATCCCGGATTCCATTACCGACCACCGCTTCCCGGCCCCCGACATCGCCGCCCTACGCCCGCTCTAGCCCACGCCAGTTCCCGCCCGGCACCGCTGTAGCTCTCACCCGAGCACAGCGACAGCGACTTCGTGCCCAGCGCCGGCGCCTGCCCCGCTCCACGACGAAATTCAGGCGGCGCGGACAAGCACAGCGCGGTTCGCGGCAGCGGCGCTAGGCCCCGTCGAACACCGCGTCACGGAAGTGGTCGGCGAGGTCTAGTGCGGCGGCCTGCTCGGGGGTGACCCAGGCGTGGTGGTCGTGTTCGTCGGGGTTGAGTGTGACGGTGCGGGATTCACGTTCGGTGGCCTCGTAGACCCGGGCGTGGATGCGCATCGGACGTCCGGCTATATCCATCCACGAGTGCGTTGATCGCTCCTCGACGATCTCTACTGAGAGGCCGGTCTCCTCGCCTACCTCGCGAATTGCGGCCACCTCCGGCCGCTCGCCCGATTCGACACCGCCGCCGGGCAATTCCCACCGTCCTGCCAGGAAGAAGCCCCGGGCACGCCGGATTACCAGCACCGCGCCTGCGCGTTCGATCCGGCAGTAGACCAAATGCTTCTCCTCCACCCACAGCACTCTAACCACCCGTCGAGTGGCACATCACCGTGGCGATTTCGGACAAATCTCCTCGGTGGTGTGCCACTGGGGGAATCAATCCGTGCGCGCCGCGATTCGGCTGGCGGATTGCGGGCGTTGGTCGAGGTACCAGGCCAGGAGGGACGGGTCGTCGATTGCGGTGGGGTCGACGACGCGGGCTGGATCGGCGCCCTGGAACAGGCGCTTCAGGGGGACCTCGAGCTTTTTGCCGGTGCGTGTGTGAGGAATGCCCGGGGCTTCGATGATCTCGTCGGGGACGTGGCGGGGTGAGAGGTCGGTGCGGATGGCCGCGGCGATGCGTTGGCGTAGTTCGGCGGTCAGGGTTTGGCCGGGGGTGAGGACGACGAACAGGGGCATCCAGTAGCCGGCGTCGGGTTGTTCGATGCCCAGGACCAGGGATTCGGCGATTTCGGGGAGCGATTCGACGGTTTGGTAGATGTCGGCGCTGCCCATGCGGATGCCGTTGCGATTCAGGGTGGAATCGGAGCGGCCATGAATTGTGATGCCGCCGTGAGGTGTTCGGGTGAGCCAGTCACCGTGTCGCCAGACGCCGGGGTACATGTCGAAGTAGGCGTCGCGGTAGCGGGTGCCGTCGGGGTCGTTCCAGAACGATACCGGCATCGAGGGCATCGGCTTGGTGATGACCAGTTCGCCTACGGCGTTCTCGACGGGTTCGCCGGAGGAATCCCAAGCTTCCAGTGCCACACCGAGATACGGTGCTGAGAGCTCGCCCGGTCGGACGGGGAGAGTGCGGACACCGCCCATGAAGGCCGAGACCACATCGGTGCCGCCGCTGATGGAGGAGACCGGGATGTCACCGACGTTGTCGCGCAGCCAGATCGACGAGGACGCCGGGAAAGCCGAACCGGTGATGCCGATCTGGCGCAGGGCGGTCAGATCGTGGGCGATCGCCGGATGCGAGCCCGCCTTCTCACAGGAGAGGACATAGCCCGGACTCGTGCCGAGCACCGTGGTGCCGGTACGGGCGGCCAACGCCCACAACGCATCCGACGCGGGATACGAAGGGCTGCCGTCGTAGCAGACGATGGTCGCGCCCGTGAGCAACCCGGAAACCTGGAAGTTCCACATCATCCAGCTGGGGCTGGTGTACCAGAAGAACGTGTCGTCCCGGCCGATATCGGATTGCAGGGCAAGCGCTTTCAGGTGCTCGACCACAACGCCGCCGTGCCCGTGCACGATGCCCTTGGGCTTGCCGGTCGTGCCGGAGGAGTAGAGCACCCACAGCGGATGCTCGAAGTCGACCGGCTCCGACGTCAGCGCGGGCGGTTCCGTCGCGAACAAATCCTCGGTGGCGTCGTTCCAGTCCAGGACATCGGGCAGGGTGCGGCCCAGCCGGGACACCAGCACGGTCGCCCGCAGGGTCGGCAAACCCGCACGCAGCGCCGCGATTTCGTCGATCTTGTCGTGTGCCTTGCCGCCGTAGCGGTAGCCGTCGGCGGCGATCAGCACGGTCGGCTCGAGCTGCCCGAGCCGGTCGAGCGCGGCCGAGGCGGTGTAGTCCTGGCCGCACGCGCTCCAGATGGCGCCGATACTCGCGGTGGCGAGGAAGGCGATCACGGCCTCGGGGATATTGGGCAGGTAGCCCGCCACCCGGTCGCCGGGACCGACCCCGAGCTCCCGCAGGGAGCGGGCGAGAACCGCTGTGCGGGAGAGCATTTCCTTCCAGGAGAGATCCCGGCGCGGAGTGTCCTCGCTCATGGCGATGATGGCGGGCCGGTCGGTGCGGGCCCGCCGGGCCACCTGGTCGACGTAGTTGAGACGCGCGCCGGGGAACCATCGCGCACCGGGCATCTCAGTGGAGGCCAGCACCTCGACGGGTGCCTCACCCAGTTCGAAGTACTCCCAGACCATCCACCAGAAGCCCTCGATGTCCTCGACCGACCACTGCCACAGGGCGGCGTAATCGTCGGCCTGAACCCCGTAGCGCTGCTGGACGAATCGGGTGAAGTCGGTGATCCGGGCCGCAGCGATGTCGTCCTCGCTCGGCATCCACTGCGGTGCGCCCGCCACCTGCGCCAGGTCGATCATCGGGCGCTCCATCCGCCATCCATTGTGTACGAGGCCCCGGTGACCATGCGGGCCGAGTCGGAGGCCAGCCAGCCCACCAGCGAGGCCACCTCCTCCGGCTCCACCAGCCGCTTGATCGCATTGTCGGTCAGCATGATTCGCTCCACCACCTCCTGTTCGGGAATGCCGTGCACGAAGGCCTGATCGGCGATCTGCTTGTCCACCAGCGGGGTTCGCACATAGCCGGGATTGACGCAGTTGCTGGTCACCCCGTACGGCCCGCCCTCGAGCGCGGTGACCTTGGACAGCCCCTCCAGCGCGTGCTTGGCGGTCACGTACGCCGCCTTGAACGCCGAGGCCCGAAGGCCGTGCACCGACGAGAGATTGATGATCCGGCCGTACCCCTGCTTGAACATGTGCGGCAGCGCCGCGCGGGTGAGCAGGAACGGCGCCTCCACCATCAGGGCCAGCATGAAGCGGAAGCGTTCGGGCGCGAATTCGGTGATCGGGCTGACCGTCTGCACCCCGGCGTTGTTCACCAGGATGTCGGTCCCCAGGCTGAGTTCCTCCAACGCGGTGACGTCGGACAGATCCACCTGCCAGGTGTGGCCACCGAATTCGGCGGCCACCTTCTCCGCACCGTCGCCGTCGATATCGGCGACGGTCACCTCCGCCCCGCGGGCGGCGAGCTCGCGGGCGCAGGCCGCCCCGATACCGCTCGCGCCGCCCGTCACCAATGCCGTCCGTCCGGCCAGCTCACCGAGCAGGGGTCCGGTCGTCTCCGTCATGCCACCGTCACCTTAGGGTCGTTCTGCTTCGAATCATGCTGTACCGCAGTGCCGTTCGCATCGGCCGCATCGATGGCCTCCAGGTCGATGCCCTTGGTCTCGCGAGCGAAGAGCACCGCCACCACCGTCACCGCCGCCGCGGCGGCCAGGTACCAGGCGATCGGCACCGAGGACTTGTAATCCTTCAGCAGCCGCACCGCGATGATCGGCGCGAGCGATCCGGCCACCAGCGAGGTCACCTGATAACCAAGGGACACACCGGAATACCGCATGCGAGTCGGGAACATCTCGGCCATGATCGCGGGCTGCGCGGAGTACATCATGCCGTGGAAGATCAGGCCGATCACGATGGCGGACAGGATGACCATGTTGTTCTTGGAGTCCATCATGGGGAAGGCGAAGAAGCCCCAGGTGCCGGCCAGCACCGCGCCCGCCAGGTAGACCGGCTTGCGGCCGTATCGATCCGAGAGCCGCCCGACCTGCGGAATCACCA
Organism: Nocardia sp. JMUB6875; assembly: GCF_041154655.1. Classification (NCBI taxonomy): domain Bacteria; kingdom Bacillati; phylum Actinomycetota; class Actinomycetes; order Mycobacteriales; family Nocardiaceae; genus Nocardia; species Nocardia sp. JMUB6875. The sequence goes on along the minus strand of NZ_BAAFGR010000155.1, from coordinate 3,152 downwards.
GGAAGTGCACCGCGTGCGCGACCAGCAGCCACCACAGGATCACCTTGGTGTTGGCGCCGACGTGCACCTTGAGATAGGTGATCGAGAAGGTGACCACCAGGTAGTACATGATGTTCTCGCCGAAGCGCAGCCCCATCGCGACGAACACGCCGCGCGGGTAGCGCTTGAACACCTCGAGCGCGCTGAACGACTTCGACTTCTCCTGCTCGGCAAGCTGTTGCGCGGCAACGAAGATGGGCGCGTCGGTGATCTTGGTGCGCACGTAGTAGCCGATCAGCACGACCACCGCCGAGAGCCAGAAGGCCACGCGCCAGCCCCAGGACAGGAAGGCCGCGTCCGACAGCGTCGAGGTCAGCGCCAGCAGCACGACCGTCGCGAGCATATTGCCCAGCGGCACCGCCGCCTGCGGCCACGACGCCCAGAACGCGCGGCTACGGCTCGGACTGTGTTCCGCCACGAGCAGCACCGCGCCGCCCCACTCGCCGCCGATGGCGAAGCCCTGCACGAAGCGCAGAATCACCAGCAGCACCGGGGCCAGATAGCCGACCTGGTGGAAGGTCGGCAGACAGCCCATCAGGAAGGTGGCCGCGCCGACCAGCACCAGGCTCAGCTGCAGCAACTTCTTGCGGCCGTACTTGTCGCCGTAGTGGCCGAAGACGATGCCGCCCAACGGCCTTGCCGCGAAGCCGACCGCGTAGGTGATGAACGCGGCCAGGATGGCGTCGAGATCATTGCCGCCGCTCTTGAAGAACACCTTGCTGAACACCAGGGTGGCCGCGGTGCCGTAGAGGAAGAACTCGTACCACTCGACCACCGTCCCCGCCATGGACGCGGCGACCACGCGCCGTAATCCGGCCAGGCCGCCGCCCGCTTCCGGTCGAGTATCCGGGACGCTCATCGCGCAACTCCTTCACGCTCGGGCCGCCTCACCCTCATCTGTGATGCGGCCCACAAACTTCGATGCCAAGGAGTATTCGTGCACACCGGGTGCGCCTGCAATGACCAGTTCCGCAGCCACAATCTGCAAGAATGCAGAAATGAGCGTGACCCCTGCCACAAGCCGCCCGAGCCCGGATGATTTGCTGGTGCTGCTGTCCGTGGGCCGGACCGGCCGCTACGTCTCGGCGGCCGAGGAATTGGGGATCAACCACACCACCATCTCCCGGCGGATAGCGGCATTGGAGCAGGCGCTGGGCGGGCGGGTGCTGATCCGCGGCGCGGGCGGCTGGGAGCTCACCGATCTCGGGCGCGAGGCGCTGACCGCCGCCGAGGCCATCGAATCCGCGGTCCGCTCACTGACTTCGGATACGCCGACACTCGAGGGCGTGGTCCGCATGTCGGCCACCGACGGATTCAGCGCGTACATCGCGGCCCCCGCCATCGCCGATGTGCAGCGCCGGCACCCCAAGCTCTCGGTGGAGATCGTCACCGCGACCCGCCTGGCCTCACTGCAACGATCCGGCTTCGATATCGAGGTCGTGGTCGGCAAACCCCAGCTGCGCCGCGCCCGCGCGATCCCCCTCGGCGACTACACCCTCGCGCTCTACGCCTCACACGGCTACCTGGCCGACCACCCCGCGCCGCGCACGGTCGAGGATCTGGCCCAGCATCCGCTGGTCTACTTCATCGACTCTATGCTGCAGGTCGACGACCTGGACCTGGCCCCGACCTTCGCACCCACCATGCGCGAATCCATTTCCTCCACCAACGTCTTCGTCCACGTCGAGGCCACCCGCGCCGCCGCCGGGCTGGGCTTGCTGCCGTGCTTCATGGCCGACCGCCACACCGACCTCGTGCGCGTACTCCCGGAAATCTCCGTCCGACTGACCTACTGGCTCGTCACCCGGCCCGAAACCCTCCGCCGCCCCGAGGTCGCCGCCATCGTCGAGGCATTGCGCGACGAGGTGCAGACCCGCGGCGCCATGCTCATGGGTTCCTCCCCCGCCTCCGGTCACACCATCGAACTCATCCGGCCCTGACCGGCGATCAAGATCAGGGAGCTGTCAGGCCGGAATTTTGTCCGGATTACCTGCGTGAGAGCTCCCTGATCTTGGTCAGGGAGTGGCGAGGCGGGCCAGGTACAGGCGGGTGGCTACGGCTTCGAAGGATTCCGTCAGGGGGTCGGTGTAGGTCTGGGCGCCGGGGAGGGTCGCGGCTTCGGCTCGGGCCGCAGCGGAGAGTGCGCCCATGATGCCTGCCGAGTGCTGGATCGCCGATTTCTTCGACCAGGCCAGGTTTCGGACCGATTCGGGTAGCAGCTGTTCGCAGGCAATTCGGACGCACAGTTTGTCGACCGTCTCGTCACCTTGTTTCTCGAACAAGGCTGGGGGCGCGAAGGTTTCGGCCAGTTCCCAGAAGCGGAGGGTCTGGAACACGTGGACGAGCCGGTCAGCGTGGTCGCCCAGGATTCGGGCATAGAAATCGGGGACCAGTCGGCCTGCATAGGTGAAGTTGTGGGCGGATTCCTTACGGATAATGCGGTCGAGCTCCTCGACTGCCTCCGAACCGGTCCCGCTCGCAAGAGTTTTGCCGCCCGCGAAGATCGCGTCCGCGCCGCTGCCGGTGAGGATCGGGCCGGTGGTGTCGAGCCCCTCCAGGAGCGGGCGGATCGCGAGCATCGGGACGGCGTACGAAACCTCCCACAGCTCAGCCAGTTCCAGACGGTCGATGGCCTCGCGAGCCAAGGCCACAACAGCCGGGCCGTCGAGCTCGACGATGTCGTGAGGCAGGCCCAGCGCGTCGGCCACCGCCGTCGCGTTCGCACGGTCGGTGCCGTCCCCCGTCGAGACGGTGATCGCGCGCGGGCGGCACCCGAGGTCGACGGCGATCGCGGCCAGCAGTATCGAGTCGACGCCTCCGGACAGCATGAGGATCGGGTCTCCGGGGTTGGCCTCGAGCACCGCGCTCAGGCGGTCCCGGGTCTCGGCCGCGACCAGTTCGGCGGCCCGCTCAGGGTCGGTCAAGGTCCGTAAGCCGGGGTCTGGGCAGGCGATGTCCCGGACGTCAGCGACGAATTCCATGGCTGCGCCACTCCGGACTGCTCGGTTCTCGGCCTGTCGTCCCACGACGGCCAGCCTAGTGGGGTGAACCGCGTTCCCGGATTCCCCTGCGCCAGACCAACCTTGACGCCCACCCCCAACCCGGCCCATTCC
>NZ_BAAFGR010000154.1:0-18827 GCF_041154655.1 Nocardia sp. JMUB6875 | reverse complement strand
CCCCTCATGCGCCTCGACGCCCGAGACCGCACCCCCTGCCTGGAATCCCTGATCACCCTCGTCGAGCACCTGATCGACCCCCACTGACCCCTCCGCACCGGCAATCGCGCGTTCTGTAGGCTCGCGAGCGGCGACGGAAAGTCGTGTGGCGCAGAGGTCTTGGGGTGGGGTTGTGACGTTGGTGTTGTCGGGGAAGATCGTTCAGCTGACCGAGCTGTCGCTGGAGGATGTGCCGTTCTTGGCGGCCGCCGCGGTGGAATCGCGCGAGTCCTACACGTTCGCGCACCTGCCCGCCGACGAGGACGGCATGCGGCGTCTGGTCGAGCAGCAGCTCGCCGCCCGCGCCGCCAATCGCCAACTGCCCCTGGTGTTGCGATCGACCGATACGGGTGAAGTCCTCGGCAGCAGCAGTTTTCATCTCGAGCAATGGCCGTGGCACGCCGAGCCCCCGGTCACCCCGGATGCCGTCGAGATCGGATCCACGTGGCTGGCGCACTCGGCCCAGCGCACCGGAGCCAACCGCGAGGCCAAACTGCTCATGCTCGACCACGCATTCACCACGTGGCAGGTGCACCGCGTGCGCTTTCGCACCGACGTGCGAAATGAGCGCTCTCGCCGTGCGATCGAACGGCTCGGGGCGCGATTCGACGGTGTCTTGCGCGGCGACTTCGCCGGAGCCGACGGGACCGTTCGCGACTCGGCGTACTACTCCATCCTCGCGACCGAATGGGCTGCGGTGCGGCCGGTGCTCGCCGGCTCTCTCGTCTCGCGCTGACCGGCGGCCTCGATCAGTGCGTCGACCGCGGCCAGTGAGGACCATCGGTCGGTGCCGGTCATGCCTGGGCAGCGGGGGGAGGTGGCCACGAACGCCGCTTGTTCGGGTGACCACACGACCTGGATGGACGGCAACAAGGTGTGCGCGTGCTTCGGCTCGGCCATCGAAGGTCCACACCTCCTCGATCGATGACGCCAAGGCCTCTCACCCCTGGCCGTGTCGAGATGGAGGCCGTCGTTTCGCGAAAGATGGTGAGCGGCAGTGTAGTTCGCCGCAAGAAAGTGGTTCAGGACTCTATCGCCGGATCCCGGTCCTGCGTGACGGGGGCCGACAGGATGGCGATCAGGTCTGCCGCTTCTCTATAGCGGGCGGTGAGTGCGTCGAAGCGCGGGCCCGCGGACGGGGTGAGGCGCAATTCGAACTCCAATGCGTCGTCGTCGCGCCAGGCGTCCATCGGCATCACCGCGGGCCGCGCCGGGGTGCCGAATACCGCCTGGGTCAACCGATCCAGGTCACGGAAGGGATCGGTGCGCATCAGCATGGCTGCCACCTCCAACTCACTCCATTCTCGATCGCGTTCTCGGCAGATAATCTATGTCATCTGACAGAGATAATTTTTAGCACCCTCGCTAGGCGAGTGCAAGTTCTGGGCCGAGGTAATGTGAACCCACCGCGACCAGGCGGTGACGACGAGAAGGGGAGCACCGGATGCCGGTGAGCGACCAAGGCCACCTGCCGCTGTCGGGACAAGCGGTGTACGCGATCTCGGTGGCGGCCGAGCTGTCCGGTGTCGGGGTGCAGACCCTGCGCCTGTATGAGCAGCACGGCCTGATCACTCCGACCCGCAGCAGCGGAGGCACCCGCCGCTACAGCGGCGACGACCTCGCGCGGCTGGCGCGCATCGTCGCCCTGTCCGGGCAGGGCATCAACCTCATCGGAATCGGTCGCATCCTCGACCTCGAGGACGCCAATACCGCACTCCGCGAATCGAATACGGCACTGACCGCCGAACGCGACAGCCTGCGAACCCGACCCGCGTCATAGCCGTCAGCGGGAGCGGGGCCGCCAGCCGGGTGGGGGGTCTTCGCCGACTCGGCCGTCGACGGATTCGCGCAGGAGGTCGGCGTGGCCGGTGTGGCGACCGTATTCCTCGATGAGGTCGCAGAGCAGGCGGCGGAGGCTGAGGTGGCGGCCGTCGGGCCAGGAGAGGTGGACCAGCTGGTCGAGGCCGCCGTTTGCCAAGGCGGCATTGAGTTTCGACCTGGAACGGTCGATCGTGGTGTCCCACAGGCGGTACAGAGCGGCGGGGGAGTCGGCGGCGGCCGAGGTGAAGTCCCAGTCGGGATCGGCACGCCAGTCGACGGTGTCCCATGGCGCGCTCGGCGGGGAACCGGAGAACTTCGCGGTGAACATTTCGTCCTCGGCGCGAGCGAGATGCTTGAGCAGGCCGCCGAGGGTCAGGGCCGACGCGCCGATTCGGGTGTCGAGACCGACCGCGTCGAGGTCATCGCATTTCCAGCGAAAAGTGGCGCGAAGGCGTTCGAGCGCGCCGATGAGGTGCTCGGCCTCGGTGCCCGCCAGGGGTGGTTCCCACGGCGTCTCGCTGTCGGTCATGCCGCCACGGTAGATCACCGCGCGGCGCCTGCGGGCGAAGATCATCGCGGTGGATTACTGTGGCGGCGTGGGCCTTACCGACTTCAGTCCCGGCGATGTCGTGTACTTCCCGGAGGGGCCGTTCACCGGCGTGTGCGGCGTGGTGCGGTCCGTCGATCGCCGCCGCGAAGAGCTGCGGATCGACTTCACCGAGGGCTCGGTCCACCGCGAGGGCAATGTGCTGCGCGAACGCCGCCACAGCTTCACCGTCGGATTCCACGAAGTCGAATTGGGCTGACATCGGTGGTCCTGGATTGGCAACGGCGGTACGACGAGGTCGATGACCTGGTGAGCGATCTCGACCAGCACGTCGCGCGGCTGCGGCAGGGCGATCTGAGTGGGCTGCGGGAGCTCGGGTTCCTGTTCGCGCCGGCCGGCAGCTTCTGCGAGATCGCGGCCAGCAGCGGATGGCTCGACGAATACGCCGAGTTGGGAAACCGATTCGACCGCCTGCACGCCCGGCTGAAGGACTGATCCGAGCCACGTTGTTGATCTTGGCGCGCGCGGTTGGCCCGCCGGCTCTAGGCTTTCGCGCGTGTCAGACTCTGTACGACTTCTCATCATGATCACGACCCAGCCCGGCCGCGGCCAGGAACAGGTGGCGGCCTTCGAACGGCTCGCGCCGATCGTCCGCGCCGAGCAGGGTTGCCTGCAATACGACCTGCACCGGGTGACCGGAGACGCGGATCGCTTTGTGCTGCTGGAGGAATGGTCCTCCAAGGAAGCCCTCGCCGCCCACGACATCACTCCCCACATGATCGAGGCCGACGCCGCCAGCCCGACCTTCCGCGCGGGTCCCGCCCAGGTCATCGAGCTTGCCGCGGAACCGGTGGCCTGACTATCGCGGTGATCCGCGCCATACGCCGCCCCCGGCTGTCACACCTCCGGCCCGCTCGGTGTCTTGTGTTCGACAGCGAATCCGGTTGCACCAGTTGGTCGCCGGGTCCGGTAATGCCGTCGTCGACTACGCCGACGTACCCGGCGACGGCATCCGGTTGATCGTGGACGAGGCGGCGGAAATCGATGCGGTGCGGCGCAGTGTGGCGCCGCAGGGCGGAGGCAGCGTGGCCTTCGACTACCTCATCTACGCGGTCGGCAGCCGCGGCGTCGCCTCGTCCATTCCGGGCGCTATTGCCAACGCGCGGTCCCGTCCTTGTTCTCGGCTTCGAGTGCGGTGATCTGTTCGTGCAGTGACGCTGTCAGCTCTTGCGGGATTCGCTTCAGGTCGGTCTCGGTCGCGAGTACCGCGGACAGTGCCCGGGGGAGCAGTTCTCGTCCTACGGGGTGCGCCTTCGGGAAGGTTTCATCGATGGTGCGCAGGATCAGTTCGACCGCGTCGAGGCGGCCCCACAGGTAGTCGTTCTCGCGGTCGGGTGCGTGGGCGAAGGCGCCGAAATGGTGCAGGGCAACGCCTTTGAGTTTGCCCTCACCGTCCGGTGGTTTCAGCGTGGTGGCCCGCAGGGGGCTGAACTGGACCAGCGGGATCGGGGTGAACTGCGGCAGTTCCGACAGCGAGATCGTGGGGAACAGCAGTCCGTCCCAGAGCGCGAAGCCCAGGTAGCGGCTGGCCAGCAGGATCCGGTCGCGCTTCGTCCAATTCGGCGTGGTGTCCGCGAACGGCTTCCACAGGCGCTGTCCGGCGTTTTCGAGGGTGTCGCGCAGGTGTGCGCTGTAGGCCTTGAACAGGTCGTTGAACTGTGCCGACGCCTTGTGGGCGAAATCCTCCGGCGCGGTGAACCGCTCACCCTGGAAAGTCCCCTGTTGCAACTGAACCGGGTTCAGGAAGGAGAGCAGACCATGCTCTTTCATCGCCGCGACCGCGGCACGGGGCGCCTTGGCCATCTTCTCCAGTTGCTCCCAGGCCTGGCCCTTGAGGTTGTTGATGTCCTCGCGCGGCGGCCCGCCCTCGACCGTGTAGAGCTGGTTGAGACCGGCCACGATGAACAACAGCCGGCGATGCCGGTAGGGCGTGTCGATGCCCTGCAGCAGATCCGAGAGATCCTTGGAATTCGCCGCGCTCCAATAGGGTTGATTGCGCAGCCAGGACGCGATGGCGCAGCGGATGAACACCGCGGTCCCCGACTCACCGGGCAGGGCGAACTCCTCCACGATCGCGTCGGCGAGGCAGCGGGCGGCGGTATCGGCCTTCAGCCGCTGATAGGTGTTCCAGGTCGAACCCAGCGCCGTCACCGCCTGCGCGTGCATGCGGGCGAAAAGCTCGCGGAAGTCCTCCTCGGAGTGGAAGAAGTCCGGCTCCGGCGTGGCGTCGATCGCCTCGGTCAGACCGTATGAGCCCGAACGCGGCGTGGGCCGCTCCGTACCCCGCATCGAAGTGAGGGCGGCGCTGATGTGGTCGAGCACCTCGACCTCCTGCTGCGTACTGATGGCCCCGACCTCGGCGATCCGCTCGTTCATGTCCCGCAGCCGGATCAGATCCGGGACCAGCGATCGGCTGCCCCTGATACCGGTGAGGATCTTACGGAGCTCCTTGGCCCAATTGGGCTGCGCGACCCCGTCGTTCGTGTCCGCGGGTGGGGCCGTGAGCTCACAGCCGGGATCGGGCTCGAGATACACCAACCGGCGATACACCTGCGTCGCCGCCCGCCGCCGGGCGATCGCGTCGACGACCAGATCGAACGGCGCGTTGTCGAGCACGCCGCCATCGGCGAACCAGGTGCGCTCCGCCTGCAGCCCGAGCTCCGGGTAGCTGTACCGGAATCGGCGGATATCGATCGTGGTACCCGGAGGGCAGTCCGCCTCCGCCGGAAAGGTTTCGGTATTGACCGGTTCGAATGCGCCGGGAAATGCGGAGGTCGCCCGGGCGGCGAAGGACAGCGTGGGCGTCGCGTCCGGCCCGAAGGCCGTCGGATTGTCGCCGTCGTGGAGAAATTGCAGGACCTGCGCATGCTGGCGGTCGCGTTGTCCGACACCGCCATTGCTGGACGCGACGGCGACATCGAACCCTTTGAGATCCGTCGTGGTCACGAACAGCGACAGTTCCCCGCCCGGCGGAATCAGCGTATCGGGTACCGGCGCCGGCGAATTCGCCGACCACCCAACCGGCCCGTTCGCATCCATATCCGCCAGCGCCCGATACAGCAGCCGTGACATCAGACCGCCGTTGAGCACTGCGCGCTCCGACCAGAACGTCACGATCTTGACCGTGGCCGCCAGCGCGATCCGGAATCGCAATGTGCCGCCGATCCGCCAGCGCAGCAGTTCCCGCAGGTCAGCATGCTCGATCCACAGCTGCTTCAACTGCCCCTGATCGGCATTCTGCGCAATCGCCTTGCTCAACACCACACCGTTGATCCCCCCGGCGGAGGTCCCCGCGATGATGTCGATCCCCACCGACAGCGGCCGCCCGTCCCGGTTCAACCGTGAAAGAACTTCGAAGTAAACGCCTTCCGTGTCAACGGCCGTCCCGGTGTCATCGACGAACGGATTAACAACCTTCGAATTATTCGCGAGCATCTCATCGAACGCACGCGACGCCCGCACCAGCTTGTGCAGTTCCTTAGTTATGCCATGCATGTAAATTGCCAGCGAAACGCCGCCATAACAAACAAGCGCAATCCGCAGTTCGGCATTCTGAGCCATCGAGCCCCCCTTACAGAGCCACCAACAGGTGATATCCCACCCTAATCCTCCGCAAGGGCGAACACCTGCGTATCGCACTACTCCTTCATCGGCGAACCACTGCCTGTTCGAGCAATTCGTGAAGGACGCGCTGCTGCTGGGTACTCAGACCGGCCAGGGGTGAATCCTGGATCAGCAGTTCGAGCAGCCGCTCGCGGAGGGCGGTCCCCGCGGCGGTGAGAATCAATTGCTTGGCCCGCCGGTCGGTGGGATGCGCATGCCGCTCGATCAGCCCCTGCTGCTCGAGCTTGTCGACGACGAAGGTGGCATTGGACGGCTCGCAACTCATTCGTGCGGCGAGCTCGCGCATGGTCATCGGCCCGGTCATCTCTCGAAGCGCGGTCGCCTGCGCGGCCGTGAGGCCCAGCCCCACCGCGCGCACCCGCACATGATCGGCGATCTGCTGCGCCAACCCGTTCACCAGCCCACACAGCTCGCGCTCGGCCGCGGCCTGCGGTTCCGGAGTCGTCGTCATGGTCGCCACTGTAGCAACTCCATGAAGTTTGAATAATTAGAGCTTGAATGATTCTAGCTTGAATCTTATGGTGGGGAGCGGCGCACCGCCGGAACGGCCCGATGAGGAACAGGGGAAAGCTTGGCTACCAGCATGATTGGCGAGGACGAACGGCTGCGGCGAGCAGCGGGTATCCACTCGGTTCGGCTCGGCGACATGAGAGTGTCGTACGTGCCGGATGGGGCGGTGCAAGGCAAGCCACTCCGCTGGCTGCCCGACACGACCGATGCGATATGGGCCGAACACCCTCAGTACCTGGATGCTTCGGGCCACCTGGTAGCCAGCATCGGCAGTCTCTTGGTCGAGCACGGCGATCGAAAACTGTTGATCGACGCGGGTTTCGGCCCGCAATCGCTACCTGCCGAGTCGGGCGGCACCAACGGCGCCATCTATGGCGGGGCGCTGCTGGACAGCCTGGAGCAACTCGGTTGTAGGCCCGAGCAGATCGAAGCGGTCGCATTCACCCACCTGCACCCGGACCACGTCGGCTGGGTACTGCCCGCCGCCCACGGCAACGATCGCCCTCCGTTCGTGAACGCCAATTATCTTGTGGCCGAGGCGGAATGGCAGGCGCGCGATACCGCGATCGCCACCGCCCTGGCTGGGCGTGTGCACACCGTGGTCGATGGGCAGGAGATCTTCCCGGGGGTCCGGGTCCGGATCACGGCCGGACACACTCTGGGCCACGCCGAGTTCATCATCACCGCGGGCGGCCAACGGCTGATCGCCTTCGGCGATGCGCTGCACTCACCGATCCAGGTGGATCATCCCGAATGGTCCTGCGTCTACGACCACGACCCCGTTCACTCGGCCGAGCACCGCCGCCACCTGATCGCCGAACTCGAGCGACCGGACACGATCGGTTTCGGCGTCCATTTCGCCGATGTCGTCTTCGGGCGAGTCCGGCGTGATGGCGGCGGGCCGAGCTGGCGGCCATTGGAAGCCTGAACGATCAAGTCCGACCGATGAATCCAATGGCCGCCGCGCCCGCTACTTGGTGGCGAGTGGGGTGGTTCGGGGAACGCCGTTATCGGTGACGGTCAAGCCGATGGTGGTGGCGCCGCCGTCCCAAGCGTCGAAATCGAAGGCGGCATTGCCGCCCGCGGAGACGGCGATGCTCGGCTTGTCGAAGGTGCGGGCGGAGTGATCGTCGATGCGTTCCATGTGGATGCCGATTTCGGACTTGGTGCCGGACTTGGCGGCGTCGATGGTGAAGACATTGCGGTCCAACGGCAAGGTGACGGTCACCGTGCCGTTGGCGGCGACCGCCGCGTGCTGGGCGGTGAAGGTGTAGTCGGCCTGTTCGTAGTTTTCGCCGATCTCGATATCGGGGGCTTGGGCGTCGGTGGAGGAATAGGTGATTCGGTCGCCGTCGACGGACATGTCGATGGTTGATTTCGCGCCCGGGACGAGTTTGATGCCGGTCACCGCGACCTCGAAGGCGTCGCCGAGGATCACGACATCGGTGGGGTCGGCCTTTTTCATGCCGGTGCCATCGACGGTGATCGTGAAATGGATGCCGGAGGGGAGTTCGTAGTCCGGTTCGGTGGCGTAGGTGGAATTGTTGGACTTGTTCTCGAGGAAGCGGGCGCCCGGAATCTCGTTGACGCGCTTGCCGTTCACGAAACCGATGCGGCGGCCCGCGTCATCGCTGATGAGCAGGTGGCCATGGTCCTTCGGATCGCCGTCGAGGTAGACCAGGGTCGGTACGCCGCTCTGCGCGGATCCCTTGCCGCCCTTGGGTTCATCGCCGGTGTAGGGGAAGGCGACGACTCGCTGGGCCGGGTTGGTCGGGTCGAGTTCGAGAGAGGCGGTGGTGGCGTCGCCCTCGTAGGGTTCGCTGGGTTCGGCCGGGTTGGAGGCGGTTTCGTAAGTCCAGGTGTTGGCTTTCCGGTCCACGTCGATATGGCGGGTGATGCCGGGGTAGTTGTTGTCGTAGATCAGGATCGCGGCCTTGTCGGAGCCCTTGTCCTCGATCGCGTACGGGGTGACTTCGTGGCCGCCGGTCATATCGCGCTTGTAGAAGCCGATCGAATACGTCTCCGGCGCACCGGGCTTGAGCACCTCGATGAGCTTGTCGACGATCTGCGACGGGGTGCCCTTGATCTGACCCGCTTTGACCTCCGCGAAGTTCTGTCCGACGAACTGTTTCGCGATGAATTCCTGCAATTTCTGATTGTTGGCGAGCCCGAGTTCGGGCGTACTGGCCGCGCCGAAGGCGGACGGCGTGAGCGCCTGGGAGTGCAGCAGCAGGCTGGCCACCGACATGCCGTAGCAGTGGCCGCCGCCCATGCCCTTGTTCTGCTGCTCCATCCAGGCTTCCGCCTGCGGGATGAGGGCGCAGGCGCCGTCGAGAACATTGGCGCACACCGCGTCACCGAAGAGGGTGCGCATGGTGGCGGGAGTGAGGTTGGCCGGATTCTCGTCATTGCCGTAATTCTGGAAACCGAATCCATTGACGGCGGGCCGGAATCCGGAATCGGCCAGCAGCGCACCGGTCGGCGTGTAGTCCGGCTCGGTGCCGGTCGCGCCCGTACCTTTCGACGATTTCGTGGGGGCGGCGGCCGGGGACCCGGTATCGCCACCGCAGCCGGCCAGCGTCAGCCCGAGAAGCAGTGTGGCGGCGGCCGCGGTCGGCTTTAAAAGAGATCGCATGCCGACAGAATCGTTCAAGCAGCGGAAACGGCGATCAAATGTGCGTCATTTCCGCATCACGGCCCGATCCTTCGCCAGTCGGGTCAAAGGCCGAGTTTGGTTACGGCATTGTCTTCCAAGGGGTTTGCGGTGCGGATGTAGCCGTGGACGGTGCGCGGGTTGGACCAGCGGCCCTGGCGCATGATCTCGCGGTCGCTCGCGCCGCCGAGCGCGGCCTGGGTGGCGAAACCGGCGCGGAGGGAGTGACCGGAGAACAGCGCGGGGTCCAGGCCTGCTCGCGCGGCATAGCGTTTCACGAGTTCGGCCACGGCACGGCCCGACATCGCGGTGGAGGCGATGCCGCCGTGGCGGGAGATCGAGGGAAACAGGGGGATGTCGGGGTCGGTGAGGGTGGTTCCGGTGAAGCCGTGGCAGCGGTGGATGTGGGGATCGGGGGACGCGGTGGTGCTCAGCCAGGTTCGGAGATCGGCGGTATGGATTTCCCGCAGCCGAGTCCAGTCGGCGAACGCGCAGACCGGGCAGGTGTGGGGGCGTTGACCGCGCGGGAGCGCCACACGCTGTTCATTGACGCCGGTGGGGTCGGTCTTGGTGGTCGGGAGTTGGATCAGCAACAGCGGTTCACCGGTGGTGTGGTCGGTGGTCACGGTGACATCGGTAACCCGCAGCGCGGCGATTTCGCTGCGCCGCAACGCACCCGCGAAGCCCACCAGCAACAGCAGCGTGTCACGGCGTCGCGCCGGTTCGGTGGGCCAGCCCGGCGGCGGCAGTTCGGCGAGCAATTGATCGAGGGTGTGCATCAGCACCGGCCGCTTGCGCTTGGGTTGGGTGCGCCGGGTGCGGCGGATACCGCGCAGCGTCAGCCGCACCACGTCCGCGCGGGTGGGGGAGGGTAGGCCATTAGCGGCGTGGACGGCGGCCAGCGCGGCGGCCTTGCGCTCCAAAGTCGCGGCGCTGAACGCCCATTCGCCGTTCTCGCGCCGCGCGTCGGCAGCCGCGGCGAGGTACACCGCCACGTCCAGCGGGTCGGCGGGCAGCGCCTGCCGCGATTCCGCCGCACACCACGCCGCCCACGCGATCCAGTCGGTTCGATACGCGCGCAACGTATTCGCCGACTGCGAGGCCTCCAGATACCGCCGCAGCGACCCGGCCTGCACCTCATCGAACCGATCCCGCACCAGCCGCAATGCCGCCGCGTCGACCAGCACACTGCGCACCCCGCGCCGCAGCTCCCCGCGCACCTCCTCGGGCACCGCGATCACCGCGCCCCGCTCCTCCGGCGACTCCGGACTGACCTGCGTCGGATCTGGCATGCCCCCGACCCTAGATCGAAGCGGTGTTCCCTTTGCGGCAGACCCCGATTCGCGTGTCCGACCAAAATCCTGTCAGGGGCCTTGGCGCCGACGCGCCGGTAATCGGGTATTCACACCGGATCGGACGTGGGCGTCAGCGCGAGGACGGGAATCTCCCGTGCCGATTTCGCTTGGAAATCGGCCAGAAACGGCGACACCACAAGCTGCCGTTCCCAGAAGAGATTCCGTTCGTCCCCGGTCAGTACGGTTGCGGTGACCCGCCAGGATTCGGTGCCGACCTCGACCGTCGCGACGGGATTGGCCAGCAGGTTGTGGTACCAGCCGGGTCGATGCGCGCGGCCGCCATTGGCGGCGAACACCACCACGCGGTCACCGTCACGCTGATAGGCCAGCGGCCAGGTCCGCGCCTCCCCGCTCCGGGCCCCGACGGTGGTGAGCAGCAGCAACGGTGTATCGGCGAACTGTCCGCCGACCCGCCCGCCGCCCTCGCGGAACTGCTGGATGATGTCCTCGTTCAGCCGCTGACGGGCAATGTCGGTCACGCGCGCTTCAACTGCCCTGGCGCGTCGCGTATTCCGCTACGCGGGCGCACCAAGACTCAGTGTTGCAGTCGCCATGCGGCGTCCGGCTTCGGAAGAGGCCAGGTCCAGCCGTATTTGGTGCGCAGATCCAGTAGCTGTCGCCGTCGCCCGCACGACTGCTCGCAATCGCCGTCGCCCTCGATGCAATTGCGGTGGATCCACATCATGGCCTCGACGGTGCCCGAGAGGCGCATGGCGTCGTGCTCAGGCATACGATGATGCTTGAGCACAGACGGCGTGTCCGACATGGCCCAATCATCCCCCACAAGTGCCGGACTGTCGTGCAGTCCGAGTAGCTTCGCCTCTTGCGTGAGGAGATGTTCATGTGCCGACTGTTCGGATTGTCCGCCGCGCCGGAGCGGGTGCGCGCGACATTCTGGTTGCTGGACGCGCCCGACAGCCTCTCCGAGCAAAGTCACCGCGAACCGGACGGCGTCGGGCTGGGTACGTTCACGGCCGAGGGCGCGCCGCTGGTGGAGAAGCAACCGATTGCGGCTTATTCGGACCGCTTGTTCGCCCAGGAGGCGCGCGAGCGTGAATCGGCGACCTTCGTGGCGCACGTGCGGTTCGCCTCCACCGGCGGACTGACCGCACGCAACACCCATCCGTTCGAGCAGCGCGGGCGGTTGTTCGCCCATAACGGGGTGCTGCAGGGGCTCGAGGAACTCGAGGCCGAACTCGGTGAATATCGCCGACTCGTCCTGGGCGACACCGATTCCGAGCGATTCTTCGCGCTCATCACCAAGCGCATCGACCACCACTCCGGCGATGTCACCGCCGGAATCACCGATGCGGTCGGCTGGATTGCGGACCGGCTGCCGGTGTACGCGCTCAATCTGATCCTCACCAC
Organism: Nocardia sp. JMUB6875; assembly: GCF_041154655.1. Lineage (NCBI taxonomy): Bacteria > Bacillati > Actinomycetota > Actinomycetes > Mycobacteriales > Nocardiaceae > Nocardia > Nocardia sp. JMUB6875. Next base: position 6,850 of record NZ_BAAFGR010000154.1, on the reverse strand, counting down.
CGCCACCGGCCTGTGGGCGCTGCGCTACCCGGACACCCACGAGCTGTTCGTGCTGCGGCGCGCGGCCGGTGGCGCACAAGGGGATCAGCATCTCGATCATCACGGCAGCGGCGGCATCCGCACCCACAGTGGCACCCTGGCCGACTACCCCGCCGTCGTCATCGCCAGCGAGCCCATGGACCGGGATCCGGGATGGCGTGCGCTGGCCCCCGGTGAACTGCTCCACGTCACCGGGCGACTCGAGGTGCGGTCGAGCATCATCCTGGATTCCCCGCCCCGGCACCTGCTCTCGCTCGCACACCTGGACGCCAACGCCGCGGCGTCACAGAGCGCACGCTGACCGCGCCGCGTTACCCCTCGCGGGAGGCCCGCGCCAAATCGACCGTCGCCGCACGCAATTCGGCGATGGCATCGATCGGCGTGAGATAGCCGATGCGTGTCACGGCGATACCGCGCGGCGTGGTGACCCGCAGGTCGAGACCGTAGCGATCGGCGCGCTCGCAGACCGCCGCGGTGGCGTCCGGGTAGCCGCCGCGCGCCCGCGCCATGTCCAGCAGCGCATCGGCGTGATCGTCATTCAGATGGGCGATGGCGCGGGCCGCGGCCGGAATGATCGGATCCGCGGTGGCGGCGGCGTATTCCGCGCCGGTGGCCGAATCCATGCGCCCGTAGCCGCCGACCCAGCGGGCGCGCTGCACGCGCAGCACCCACACGGTGAAATCGCTGAAGTCGATATAGCTCTTGGCGGAGGGCACCGCGGCCAGGTGCGCCTCGCGCGCCGCGACCGCCTCTTCGCCGGTGGGCCGTTCCGCGATGCCCGCCAACGTCAATCGGGTGCCCGCCAGCGGATCCGACGGCAGGTCCGGCGTGACGATCGAGACACTCGCGCGCGGATCGGCGGCCAGATTGCGGCCGTGCTCGGCCAGCCGCGAGACACACAGCACCGGCTGCCCGTCGAGCAGCCCGTAGGTGACGAAGCTGGCCCACGGTCCGCCATCGGTGGCGAGGGTCGCCAGGGTGGCCGTATTCGTCGCCGCCGCAACCGTTCTGGCCTCGTCGGCGGGGGTCGGGCGGGTGGTGATCGCGATCGGTGTCAGCGGTGGGGGAGCCGAGGGCGCGTCACCCGGGTCGCCGTGGTCGAGAGGCATGGGGGACAGGCTACGCCGCTCAATCGGGAAGGATTGGGACGGAAAGCCCCTCACCCCGGCGCAGCAGGGCGGCCCGGGTGACCGTGCCCGCGCCGAAGCGGTCCCGCAGCGCGTCCAGGGTCGAATCCAAGGTCGATTCCGCCCGGGCCTCGAGCGGCAGGGACAGCTGCATGGTGTCGGCATTATCGAGATTCGTCAGCGACAGACCGATCAGCGTGAGACCCCCGCGTTCGTGAATCAGCGGCTGCGCGGTCTCGAGCAGGGTCCGGGCCGCATCGAGGATCACCGCCCCGCGATCGGTCGCCTCGGGCAGGGTGTGCGAGCGGGTGGCGCGCCCGAAATCATCGAAACGCATGCGCAGCACCACCGTTCGGCAGACCCGCCGCGCCGTGCGCAACCGGTGCCCCAGCCGATCGGCCAGACCGTGCAGATACGCCTCGATCTCCGCATCGCTGCGATGACGGCGCCCGAGCGCCCGCTGCGCGCCGATCGAGCGCCGCCGCCGACCGGTGTCGACCCGGCGCGGGTCGCGCGCCCACGACAGCGCGTGCAGATGCCTGCCGACCGCCGGACCGAGCACCGCGGCCAGCGGCCCCTCACCCAGCTCGGCGAGCTGCCCCACCCGGGTGATGCCGCGTTCGTGCAGCTCCCGGGCCGTCACCTCGCCGACACCCCACAGCCGCTCCACCGGCAGCGGGTGCAGGAATTCCAGCTCCCGGTCCGGCGGAACCTCCAGCAGCCCATCGGGTTTGGACACCGCGCTGGCCACCTTGGCGAGGAATTTGGTGCGCGCCACCCCGACCGAGATCGGCAGCCCCACCTCCGCCCGCACCCGGGACCGCAGCCGCTGCGCGATATCCACCGGCGCACCGGCGATCCGCCACAGTCCGGCCACATCGAGGAAGGCCTCGTCGATCGAAATGCCCTCGACCTCCGGGGTGGTGTCCCGGAAGATCTCGAAAACCTGCTTGCTGGCTTGCGAATACGCCGACATCCGCGGCGGCACCACGATAGCGTGCGGACATAGATTCATCGCCTGCCGCAGATTCATGGGCGTCCGAACCCCGAAGGCCTTCGCCTCATAGCTGGCGGCCAGCACGACGCCGCCACCGACGAGCACGGGCCGGCCGCGCAGGCGCGGATTGTCGCGCTGTTCCACCGAGGCATAGAAGGAGTCCAGGTCAGCATGCAGAATGGCCGCCCGCTCGGGGCGGTCGGTGGTACTCACGACGGGACCGGACACGAACATATGTTCGCATACCCATCGGTCTGATGTGTTGCGGTCCCGGAATCGCGATGCCGCGTTCGTCAATTGCGGCATCGACGGGCGGTCGTGTGGGATGGTGAGCTTTCACTCGTGAATCCGGTGCCGCCGGTACCGGTTCGGAGTGTCGAGACGAATCCGGATGAAGGAGAGGCCTTGGTGGAAGCGGCGTTCGATGTGCTCGGTCTCGTGGGTCTTCGCTATCGGACGGACGATTACTACGAGGTCGGGAGGGAGAAGATCCGCGAGTACGCGCGCGCCGTGCAGGATTTCCATCCCGCGCACTGGAGTGAGGACGCGGCCCGCGAATTCGGCTATACCGGCCTGATCGCGCCGACCACCTTCATCTCCACCGCCGCCATGCTGGCCAATCGCAAGCTCCTCGAAACCGTCCTGACCGGCTACGACGTGGTCGTGCAGACCGATCAGGTCTTCGAGATGCACAAGCCGATCCTCACCGGCGACCGCCTGATCAGCGATGTCGAACTGACCACTGTTCGCCAGATCGCGGGCAAGGACCTGCTCACCATCACCAACACGTTCACCGATCAGACCGGCGACATCGTGCTGATCATGCACACCACCGTCATCGGGCTCACCAGCGAAGACGTCGATGCCGACGTCAGCGCCACGATCGAACGCGTCATGATGAGCGGTCTGGACACGACCCGAACCACGGACGCGGCCACCGATCCGGACCCGAATTCGCGGACCGCCGCGCGCTTTTCGCTCATCTCGCGCACTCGAGAGCCTCGCACCGCGCTCCGATTCGAGGACGTGATCGTCGGCGCCGAACTGCCCGCCCGATCGGTCCGCCTGACGCGCGGCGATCTGGTGAACTACGCCGGGGTCTCCGGCGATGTGAATCCCATTCACTGGCACGACGAGGTGGCCACACTGGCCGGGCTGCCGGACGTGATCGCGCACGGCATGCTCACCATGGGCCTCGGCGCGGGGTTCGTCACCGAATGGCTAGGCGACCCGGGCGCCTTGATCCGATACAGCGTCCGGTTGTCGAACTACACGATCATCGAATCCGGTGCCCCCGGCACCGTCGAATTCACGGGTCGGATCAAGTCGATCGATCCCGACACCCGCACCGCGGTGGTCGTCATCGTCGCGAAATCGGCCGGGCGCAAGGTCTTCGGCCTGGCCACCGCCGAAGTCCGTCTGGCCTGACGCCGCGAATCCGGCCCCTTCCCCGGGGCCGGATCCGCGGCATGCCTCCGTCTCAGTGAGGCAGGGGTTCGGTGGCCTTGGGAGACATGATGCGTTCCATCCCGGCCATCGATTCCAGGAGTGGCAGGCGGGTGATGGTGTTTCGCACCGCCATGCCCAGGCGGGACTTCGGCACCATGAGCCGCAGGTTGGGCCCGACCTGTTGCTTGCGTTCGATCAAGGGCCGATGGGTTTGCTCGTAGCGTTGGAAGGCGACGCGGTGATCGCCTGCGGCCGCGGCGAGTTCACCGGCCAGGCGGTAGGCGCCGACCAGGGCGATCTCGGCGCCCGCACCCGAGACCGGGGAGGCGCAGTAGGCGGCGTCGCCGACGAGCGCGATCCGGCCCGTGGACCAGGAATCCATCCGGACCTGGCCGAGGGCGTCGATGTAGGCGTCCGGGTCGGCGATCACGCTGGCCAGCAATTCGGGTACGTGCCAGGCCTTTTCACCGCCGAACTCCTCCGACAGCAGGGCGCGGGCCGCCTGCTGGTCGCGCAGATCGACGTCACGCTGCGGGCTGCGGAAGATGAGGTACGCCTTGGCCTGCGGGTGGTTGCCCGAGCGGTAGACGCCCGACATCCGGCCGGGAGTGTTGTGCACCGTGACCCACCGGTCGGGGCCCAGCGCCGCATCGGCGTTCCCGAAGGCGAAGTAGTGGTCCATGAAGCGCACGTAATCCGCTTCCGGGCCGAAGGCCAGCCGCCGGACCGTGGAGTGCAGGCCGTCGGCGCCGATCACCAGGTCGAAGCGCCGGGCCGGGCTCTTCGCGAAGGTGACGGTGACGCCGTGGTCGTCCTGATCGAGGGCCTGGATGGAGTCGTCGAAGAGGTATTCGACGGTGTCCGCGGTGATCTCGTGCAGGATCCGCACCAGGTCACCGCGCATGATCTCCACTTCGGCGCTCTCGTGCTTGTCCTTGATGCCGTCCATGTCGATCCGGGCGATCTCGCCGCCGTCGGCGCGGACGAACCGCATGCCGGTCACATCGGCGGCGAGGGCCCGTGCCCGGTCCATGATGCCCATCCGCTCGGCGACCTCGATCGCCTGATCGCGAATGTCCACGCCCTGGCCGCCGGTCCGCAGTCCGGGCGCGCGCTCGACGATGGTCGGCTGGAAGCCGTGGCGGGCAAGCCAATACGCCAGCGTCTGCCCCGCGATACCGGCGCCGGATATCAGGATCTTCTGGTTCGACATGACAATCTCCTATCTCAAAAATACTGACCGCCGGTCAGTGATATGACGGTAAGTCACTGACCGACGGTCAGTCAAGAGGTAGGATTTCGTTCCATGACCGACGACTCGCGTGCTCGAATCCTGCGGACCGCGCTCGGCTTGTTCGCCGAGCGCGGGTTTCATGACGTCTCGGTGCGGGAGATCGCCGAGCAGGTGGGATTGACCAAAACCGCTGTGCTCTATCACTTCCCGAGCAAGAGCGATATCGTCGTCGCGCTGGTCGAGCCACTGCTGGTCGAGACCGAGGCGCTGCTGGAATCGATCCGACCCATCGCGGATCCGGACGAGCGGCCCTGGGCGGTAGTGGAAGGACTGCTCGATACATGGCTGCGGCACACCCGATTGCTGCGGATGCACATGCAGGACCAGGCGCTATCGGCCGACGACGGGACTTATGCGCGATTGCGGGACATCGCCCTGTCGGCGCAGGAGTTGATCGCCGGACCGGGGGCTGACCTCGCCGCAAAAGTGCGCGCCGCACAGGTATATGCCGCGCTCAGCGATCCGGTGGTGATCTTCGCGGACCAGCCGGAATCCCAGGTGCGAGCCGCGATTCTCGAGGGCGCGCAACGACTCCTGGGCTCGCGACCCCGGCGTGGCGGGAGGCGTGCGGAAGTCGCACCGGAGACACCCCACCCCCGGCCGTCCCGCGGCCGCCCAGGGGCGATGACCTCGGCGATGGTGGAATCCGCTCGCCGCATGCGCGATACCGGTGACTACACCGTCGACGAGATCGCGTCCGAACTGGGCGTATCCCGCGCGACCCTCTACCGGCATCTCACCATGGCGACCGAACAGTAGTCTCATAATTATGAGACATTTGTGAGACATCTCGGAGTTGGTTGGCGGTGAGGAGTTTGGCTCCTTGCTGGGAGAATCCTGGGAACCAAGATCTCTCTATGCTGGTCGAATGACCGCAGGTATGACAGCGCTGGTGCGGATCGATCCGGACCTCGACGCGGTGACCACCGTCGGACCCGAATCCGATCCCGCCGACGCGGGTCTCACGCGCGGCGATATCGATGCGATCTGGCAGTCGGTGCAGGACTGGTACCGGATGGGCACGACCCCGGCCATCCAGGTGTGCCTGCGTCATCACGGGCACATCGTGCTGAACCGGGCCATCGGGTACGGGTGGGGCAACGCGCCCAAGGATGCACCCGATGCCGAGAAGCGGCTGGTGACGCCCGATTCACCGTTCTGCGGTTTCTCCACGGCCAAAGGTGTTGCCGCGGCATTGATGTTCATGCTGATCGAGCAGGGCGCGTTCGCGCTCGAGGACCGCGTCTGCGAGTACATCCCGGAGTTCTCGAGTCACGGCAAGGACCGCATCACCATCGGTGATGTGTTGTCGCATTCCGCGGGCGTCCCGTTCATCACCGCGCCCCATCGCGGCGCGGACATGGTGCTCGACGAGGAGCTCGCGGTGCGCGGGCTGGCCGATCTGGTCCCCAGCTGGAAGCCCGGGCGGTTCCGGGTCTACCACGCCATGACCGGCGGACTCATCCAGCGCCTGCTGGTCCAGCGCGCCACCGGCAAGGCCATGCGCGACCATCTCCGCGAACAGGTGCTCGAGCCGCTCGGCTTCCGCTGGAACAACTTCGGCGTGCGCCCCGAGGACGTCGACCTGGTGGTGCCCAGCGTCAAGGTCGGCCCCGGCCCGGCCAGGATCTGGCGGCACCTCGCGGGCCGAGCCCTCGGCGGCGGCCTCTCCGGCCCCACCGACGAAGCCGCCGCCCGCGCCTTCCTCACCGCCGAACTCCCCTCCGGCAACCTCGTCACCACCGCCACCGAACTGTCCCGCTTCTACGAAATCCTCACCCGCGGCGGCGAACTCGACGGCGTCCGCATCATGACCCCCGAAACCCTGGCCGCGGCAACCCGGCCCGCCCCCTGGCTCCCCGGCGTAGCGGGCCGAGTCTCCGTAGCGGGTTACGAACTCGGCGCCCGCCGCTCCAAATTCGGCCGCCACACCGAATCCCACTT
>NZ_BAAFGR010000153.1:0-19029 GCF_041154655.1 Nocardia sp. JMUB6875 | reverse complement strand
ACCCCGAACTACGCCTCAACCTGGCCATGGCGCAACTCCTCGGCATCGCCTACCTGCGCTACATCCTGAAAGTCGAACCAATCGCCTCGGAACCAGTCGACACCCTCGTCCCCCGCGTCGCCCCAGTAATCACCGGCCACCTCCTAGGCTGACCACCTTTTCGACGAGAATGCATCCAGGTACACAAACGCCGAGAGGACATGTGCCCCAGCGCATTCTCGTCGGATTGTTCCGGGTGGGGTCAGCGCTCGCTGTCGAGGGTCAGTACGACCAGGGGGATCGGGCGGTCGATCTTGGATTGGAGATCGGCCAGTAGTGGATTGTCGGTCAGCACCCAGGATGCGAACTCGTCGTAAGCCTCGCCTTCGAGCACCGTGCCGGTCGCCCGGCAGGTCTTGTCTCGCAGCTCGATGGTGACCTGCGGGTTCGCCTGGATGTTGTGCCACCAGGCCGGGTACTTGTCCTCGACGAATGAACTCACGTACATGACGTCGTCGCGGTACAGCGGACCCAACGGCGTCGTATGCCGCTTACCGCTCTTGGCTCCGGTGGTGGTGAGCAGGATCAGCTCGCCGCCGGCGTATGCGCCGCCCACCTCGCCCGAGTTCTCCCGGAACTCCTTGATCACATCGCCATTCCAGTCCGCGATCCCACCCTCCTGATCCCACGCCTGGTTCCACGGCGCATTCGGATCGTCGTACTCGGTGATATCGCCCTGAACTTGCTGTCCCACAGTCGATTCGATTTCGCTCATGGTTCGAGTATCTCGGCGAGATAGGACAGTTCTGGTCCTAGTTCAACGAGAAATTCCGCCGGGGTGCCGGCCGCCCGGTGTCACCGTGTCACTGGGCGATGACGAGCAGGACGTGTGCGGGCTGGTCGTCGACCAGGTGCCAGCGGTCGCGCAAGGTGGCGGGGTAGTCGACGAAATCTCGTGGGCCCAGGCGGATTCGGCCGACGCCGACCAGTTCGATGTCGAGGTGGCCGGAGACGACGTAGATCCCGGAGACGCCTCGGGACTCGAACCACTCACCAATGAACTGCCCTGGCTCGATGAGGTATTCGATGACCTCCAGGGGGCTGTTCGGCCGCATGTGGAGGGCGCGGCCGACCGCGGCGTCGGGGCGGTCGGCGACGGGGATGCGGACGCCCTCGTCGGCGCGGACGATGGTGACCTTGTCGGCCGCGGGGGTGGGCAGGAGGTCGCCGGGGGTGACGTCGAGGGCGGCGGCGAGGCGGTAGGTGGTCACCATCGACGGCGCGCTGACGCCGCGTTCGATCTGGCTGAGGAAGGGCTGGCTGATGCCCGCGCGTTTCGCGAGTTCGCGCATCGAAAGCCCTGACTTCTCACGCAGATCGCGGATCACCCCGCCGATCAGTTCGGCGAGACAGGCCTCCTCGGGCGATCCCGACGCTGACGCATGTTCGTTCACACCGGTCAGTGTGCCTGATCGAAGTCCGTTGCGGGCGGAGAGACTTCACGCGATCGTCACACGGGTGCGCGCGGTCGCGATATTCTGACCGCATTCTGATTGCTGTCACTTATCAGAACGGAGAGCATCGGTGGGATTCCAGGTTCCGGTCATCGACCTCGGCGCCTATGTCGAAGGCGGCAGCGCGCCCGAGCGTCGGGCGGTGGCGCGCCGCATCGACGAGGCCGCGCGCACAGTCGGATTCATGCAGATCATCGGCCACGGCATCCCCCGCCGGGTGATCGACGACTTCGCCGCCGCCCTCGATGCCTTCTTCGAGCTGGAGCTCGAGGCGAAGAAGGCGTACCGCACCCCGCCGCAGATCAATCGCGGCTATTCCCCGCCCAAGAGCGAGAGCCTGAGCCTGAGCCTCGGCGTCGAATCGGCCACCCGCATGAACGATTTCTTCGAGGCCTTCAATATCGGTGCCGCGCTGTCGGATTACCCCGGCGTCGAGCTCCCCGCCGACGACTACGCCGAAAACCTCTGGCCCCGTGAGACTCCCGAGTTCCGTCCCCCGGTGCTGGCGTATTTCACCGAGGCCGCCCGGGTGGCCCGCACCCTCACCACCGCCTTCGCCGACGCCCTCGATCTCCCGCCCGGCTACTTCGACGCCTTCACCGACCACTCCCTCGACGTCCTGCGCATGAACAACTACGCCCTCCCGCCCGGCACGGTCGACCTCGACGGCGACCTCATCGGCATGGGCGAACACACCGACTACGGCATCGTGACCGTGCTGTGGGCAGATCAAGCCCCCGGCCTGCAGGTGCTCGGCGCCGACGGCGTCTGGCACGACGTCCAGCCCGCCGACGACGCGCTGCTGGTCAATCTCGGAGACCTGATGTCGCGCTGGACCAATGAGCGCTGGCTGTCCACCCTGCACCGGGTGAAGCCGCCCATCGTGAACGGCACCATCCAGCGCCGCCGCAGCGCCGCCTACTTCCACGACGGCAATATCGACGCCGTCATCACCACCCTGCCCTCGTGCGTCGGCGACGGCGTCAAGTACGAGCCCGTCACCGTCGCCGACCACATCCGCGCCAAGCTCGCGGGTTCGCGTGCGCTGCAACCGAATACCGGCGCCACCCGCGAGGCCGCCCGCGTCCTGGCCGCGACCGAGCGGCCCTAGAAGCCGCCGACCTCGAGCGGGATGACCCGCACCGCGAGCGTGCCCTGATGCATCGGCAGGCGTCCGGAGCCGTCGTCGTGGCAGTCCACCTTCGACTTGCCGGCCGTCGCGGTGTAGGTGAGGACGGTGACCCACGGCTGCCCGTCGAGGTCCTGGGGCTGGACGATGCCCGGGTTCGGAAGAGTCACGGCCACAGGCTGATTCGACGGATCGGTCACCGTGCAGGCCAGCCCCTCGGCGCCCGCGCCCCACGACTGCGGCACGTAGATGCCCATCACGCCGCTGTGCGAGGGATTTCCGGCCAGGGAGTCGGCCGTCACTTCGACCTCGGTCGGCTTGCCCAGTTCGACGACGGTGCCCGCGTGGTGTTCCTTCGCGCACGGCTGCTGCCCGGTCGGCCCGAGCCCGTCATCGGCGATGACACCGCCCGGGCACGGCGGCGGGCTGGAGGTGAATACCGCCGGGGTGGTGCCCTTCTCGCTGGACGACTCCTGACCGGCCGAACATCCCGCGGCCGCGACCAGCGGGATCAACGCAACAGCACTCCAGGCGATCAACCGAATGCTCATATCGGGCTCCAACGGTCGTGGGTGTATGGCGTTCCCGTGCGATCATTACGTGCCCGACGGTGATTTGCGAGGTTGTTGCCAATGCCAGCGTGTCGTCGTCCGATTCAGGAATCCGATCAGCGTGGCAAGCCATGCCACGACCGCCACCAGCAAGAGGATGCGGCCGACCACGCGCAAGGCGGTGAGGTCGGCGACGACGCCGGTGGTGAGGGTGGCGACGGCCGTCATGCCGAGCGGGAACACGGTGGCCCAGCGGCGGATGTCATAACCCGGGCGCGGATTGGCGATCTCGGCGACCACCAGGACCGAGTAGACCGCCCAATTGAGCATCAGCAAGGTCAGGGCGGCCGTGATCAGCGCGCCGTGCGCGACCGGTTTCCAGCCGGGGACATCGACGGTGACCGCCGCGGCCAGGGCGGAGATGGCGAGCGCGCCCGTGGCCACCCATTGATCGCCCGCACCCGACCAGATCTGCCGGAAGTCGAAGCGCGTCAACGCCAGCACGTACAGCCCGAGCCCCAGACAGAACCAGGCGACCGCGGCCATGGCGAGCCAGCGCGAGTCGTGGATCTTGGCCAGGGTCGCAGTCAGCACCGCCAGACCCTGAGTCGATACGCAGACCAGGAACTCGGCCCCCGGCATGCGCCGATTCCAGTGCCTCATCACCGCCCGCAGCAATACCGGCCACCACACGACCGCCAGCCCCAGCGCGATCCACGCCCCGGTGTGCCAGCCCAGCAGGGCGAGCCGGGTGCCGAGCACGGTGGTGGCCCCGATACCGCTCAGCCCCGGCGGGGTCTGGGCCTCGCTCACCCAGCGCGTGGGCTGGCTCAGGAATCGGACGGCGAAGTCGATGGCCAGCAGCGCCCACACCGCCCCCGCCAGGGCGAGCAGTATCCGCGACGGCCATTCGAACCCGGTGCGGTGCAACCCGATCGAGATGACGCCGGTCGCCATGACGAAGGCGCCCGCGGCGGGCGGTAGGTCGCGCCACGATCGAGGTGCCATGTGTTCTATGGAAACCCGTGGCGTTGTGGGCGTCCGAACGGCGCGCCGAGCAATTTGCCTATGAATTGCCCGAATCCAAATATCAGTGCAAGCGCAATTCCACCAGCGGCACATCGTCGATGCGACCGCCCACGGCGGATTCGATGATGCCGCTCAGCTCGCGATAGGCGGCCGGGTGCACGCGTTTGTATTCGGCCAGTACCGGTTTCGATTCCTCGGGTGTCAGCATGCGAGCGGTCGCGGGTGCGCGGTAGCGGGTACCGATGGTCACCCGGCAGTGCGGGTCGGCCGCGAGATTCCGATACCACTGCGAGCCGGTGCCGAAGCCGGAGGCGATGATCACCGTGTCCGGATCGGGCCGGGCGACGGTCTCCAGCGCGACGTAGCGCGGCTGCCCGGACTTGCGACCGGTGTGCTCCAACAGCAGCAGGCGGCCGCCGAAGACGAATCCCAGTCGGGCGCGGAACAATCCGATCGGGGCGCGCACGAACCAGCGCGTCCGCAGCAGCTTGGCACCGACATCGGTAATGGCCATACCCCGATGGTAGGCCGAAGCGAGGTCAATTCACCGGAGCCGCTTGCCCTTCCGGCGCACGCACCGCCCGATCGAGGCCACGTCGATCGTAGGCGCGGGTGGCGACGACACCGAGCACAACGCCGATGACGAGGCCGAGGACGGACATCCAGACGCCGCGGCTCAATCCGGCCTGGGCGCTGCCGTTGAAGTACAGGATCGAGCGGACACCCAGGAAAACCTGGTGCATGGGTTCGAAGCTGGAGAGCCAGCCGAAGTATTTGGGGGTGGCTTCGAGGGGGACGGTGCCGCCGGAGGAGGGGACGCCGAGGATGACGAAGAAGATCACGTTGACCACCAGACCCGCCCAGCCGATGGTGGCCAGGATCGAGATGCTGGTGACGCCCACGGCGAGAATCACGAGCGCGCCGTAGAGGAAGAGCTGCAACGGATGGTCGATCGGCATGTCCAGGCAGTTCGCGACGATCATCAACGCCCCCGACACCACGACCGACATCCCGGCCACCGCACTCCATTTGATCAGCAGGGTGCTGAACCGGCTGATGGCAGCCGATTCCGGCTTCAAATACCACGGCCCCCATTCCGTCGGCAGGAATCCCAGCGCCGAATCGATGAGCGTGTGCACGATCATCGCGCCGACCATGCCGGCGATCAGCAGCAGCAATGCGTAGAAGAACGCCGTCAGCCCCTGCCCGGTTCCGGTGGGCAGCGGATCGAATTGGTCGATCACGATGTTCAGCGGCCGTTCGAGCGCGATCTGGGTGGCGCCGCTGAGCGCGGGCGCGGGCGCGGCATCCCCCGATGGCGGCGCGAGCTGCGCCCGCACCGTCGCGAGCAGCTGCTGCCCGACCTGCTGGTTCACCTGGTCGAGGGCCTGCTCGCCGAACCGTTCGACGGCCGTGGTCGCGAATATGCCGGTGCGCGGATTGGTTTGGAGCGTGATGGTCGGCAGCTGGATATCGCCGGGCACGATGCTGCCCACGCCCAGAATCCCCAGCCGCTTGCTGAAGTCGCCGGGAATGATGACCGCACCGTAGATCTGCGCGTTCCGCATCTGCAGCTCGGCCTCGTTGATGCCGAGCACGCGCAGATCGATCTGGTCGGCGGGCACGGCCTGCTGCAGCCCCTCGGCCACCTGGTCGCCGAAGTTGACCCGCTTCTCCTGACCGGGCTGCCCCTGGATGTCGCCCTCGTCGCGGTTCACCAGCGCGATCGGGAAGTCGTGCAGGTTCTTCTGCGGGTCGACGATGTAGTCCAGGTACATGACCCCGAGCAGCGCGGCCAGGAAGGTCATGATCAGCACCGGGAACAGGAATCGCTGCGGTGTCAGGTGCTTTGGCTGCGGCACCTGGTCCTGCCCGCGCACACCCTCGGTAGTCGGCACGGCGGAACCGTAGCAGCATCTGACCAGCGAATCAGGTTGTCACGGCCGTGGAGTGCGAGTTTCGCTTCCTACATTCGCAATTCCCGCGAACTCGGGATAGACCGGCGGACCAGATTACAATTCAGCAAATTTTCGGCGCGCTGCCGTGCCGCCGTGTTGAGGTGGAGACCGGTCGGCTGGATTACTGATGTTCCGCACCATGTCGGAGATCGGCAGGAGGTCGAATGAGCGTCGTCGATGTCGCGCGCTGGCAGTTCGGTATCACCACCGTCTATCACTTCATCTTCGTCCCGCTCACCATCGGCCTCGCCCCTCTGGTCGCCGGCCTGCAGACCGCCTGGGTGGTCACCGGCAAGGAGCATTGGCTCCGGCTCACCAAATTCTTCGGAAAGCTGTTCCTGATCAACTTCGCCCTCGGTGTCGCCACCGGCATCGTGCAGGAGTTCCAGTTCGGCATGAGCTGGAGCGAATACTCCCGCTTCGTCGGCGATATCTTCGGCGCGCCGCTGGCCATGGAGGCGCTGGTCGCCTTCTTCATGGAGTCGACGTTCCTGGGGCTGTGGATCTTCGGCTGGGATCGCCTGCCCAAGAAGGTGCATCTGGCGTGTATCTGGCTGGTCGCGATCGGCGTCAACGCCTCGGCGTATTTCATCATCGCCGCCAACTCGTTCATGCAGCATCCGGTCGGCGCGGAGTTCAATCCCGAGTCCGGACGCGCTGAACTGCACAGCATTTGGAAGGTGATCACGAATGTGACCACCCTGGCCGCCTTCCCGCACGTGGTGGCCGGAGCCTTCCTCACCGCGGGCACCTTCATCGCGGGCGTGGCGGGTTGGTGGATGGTCAAGCAGGCCCGTGCGGCCACCGGCCCCGAGGATCTCGAGGACGCCCGCACCATGTGGCGGCCCGCGGCCCGCCTGGGCATGTGGGTGGTGCTGATCTCCTGCGTGGTGATCATCTTCACCGGAGACTCCCAGGGCAAGCTGATGTTCAAGCAGCAGCCCATGAAGATGGCCTCGGCGGAATCGCTGTGCCACACCGAAACCGATCCGGACTTCTCGGTGCTGACCGTCGGCACCCACAACAACTGCGACAGCGTCGACCACGCCATCGAGGTGCCGTATGTGCTGCCGTGGCTGGCCACCGGCGACTTCACCGGCGTCACGCTGCAGGGCGTGAAAGACCTTCAGGTCGACTACAACCAGAAGTACGGCATCGGCGACTACCGGCCCAATCTGTTCGTCACCTACTGGTCCTTCCGCGCCATGATCACCTGGATGGCCGGTTCGATCCTGTTGGCGCTGGCCGGATTCTGGGTCACCCGCCGCGGCCGGATCCCGGATCAGACCTGGTTCTCCTGGCTGTCCGTGCTGGCGATCGTGACACCGTTCCTGGGCAACAGTTCCGGCTGGGTGTTCACCGAGATGGGCCGCCAGCCCTGGGTGGTCGCGCCCAACCCGACCGGCGATCAGGCGCTGCGAATGACCGTGCAGCAGGGCGTGTCCGGTATCTCGGCGGGCACGGTGCTGACCTCGCTGATCGTGTTCACCCTGCTCTACGGCGGGCTCGCGGTCGCCTGGTTCTACCTGATGCGCCGCTACGTGGTGGCGGGACCCGAACCGGCGCACGCGGATTCGCCCACACCGGCCGCCGGTGACTCCGTCGAGAAGCTTTCCTTCGCCTACTAGGAGCCGAGGATGAGTCTGCCCGAGTTCTGGTTTCTCCTGGTCGCGGTCCTGTTCACCGGCTATTTCGTGCTGGAGGGCTTCGATTACGGCGTCGGCATGCTCATGCCCATCCTGGGCCGGAGCTCCGAGGTGAAGAAGCGGGTGCTGCTCAACACCATCGGCCCCGTGTGGGATGGCAACGAGGTGTGGCTGCTGACCGCGGGCGGCGCGATGTTCGCGGCCTTCCCGGAGTGGTACGCCAGCCTGTTCTCCGGGTTCTATCTGGCGCTGCTGCTGATCCTGGTCGGTCTGATCGCGCGGGCCTGCGCCATCGAATGGCGCGGCAAGATCAATGATCCGAAGTGGCGGCGCTGGTGCGATATCGGCATCGCGCTCGGTTCCTGGATTCCCGCTCTCGCCTGGGGTTTGGCGTTCGCGAATATCGTGCGCGGCGTCAAGTTGAACGCTCACCGCCAGATCGAGGGCAATCTGTTCGATCTGCTCAATCCGTACGGCATCCTCGGCGGACTGACCACGCTGCTGCTGTTCCTGCTGCACGGCGCGGTGTTCGTCTCGTTGAAGACCGGCGGCGACGTGCGTGAGGACGCGCGCCTGGCGATGCTGCGTTTGCTGCCGCCGACCGCGCTGGTGGTCGCGGCCTTCGGCCTGTGGACCCAGTTCGCCTACGGGAAGGGCTGGACGTGGATTCCGTTGGTGCTGGCCGTGATCGGGCTGGTGGTCACCGCGGTGGGAGCGGTCAAGGGCCGCGACGGGTGGGGTTTCACCGGCACCGCGGTCACTATTGTCGCGGCCACTGTACTGCTGTTCGGGTCGCTGTTCCCGGATGTGCTGCCCTCCACCATCAATGACGCCTACAGCCTCACCGTCGACGGCCGCAACGGCACCGTGTCGGCGTCCTCGACCCACTACACGCTGGTGGTGATGAGCTGGGTGGCGGTGGCTCTGGTCCCGGTCGTGCTGGTCTACCAGGCCTGGACCTACTGGGTGTTCCGCAAGCGGCTCACCGTGGAGCAGATTCCCGCCCCGATCGGACTGTCCGTGCGGCCCTGACCGCCGCCGCGAAAAACATTATCGAGGAAAGGGATTCGTAGATGACGGGACCCGGGGAGACCGGAGCTCTGCTGTTGCGCTCGGCGCGCTATTTCCGGCCCGGGAAGCCCGCGGCGGATCTGCACAGCGAACAGATCGTCGGCGGCCGCGAGGGCGATGTCTTCTACCGCGACCGCTGGAGCCACGACAAGATCGTCTACTCCACCCACGGCGTCAACTGCACGGGCTCGTGCCGGTGGAAGGTGTACGTCAAGGACGGCATCATCACCTGGGAGACCCAGGCCACCGACTATCCCTCCGTCGGGCCGGACCGCCCCGAGTACGAGCCGCGCGGCTGCCCCCGCGGGGCCGCGTTCTCCTGGTACACGTATTCGCCCACGCGCGTGCGGTATCCGTATGTGCGCGGCGTGCTGCTGGAGATGTACCGCGAGGCGCGGGCGCGGCTGAGCGATCCGGTGCTGGCGTGGGCCGACATCCAGAACGATCCCGAGCGTCGCCGCCGCTATCAGCGGGCGCGCGGCAAAGGCGGTCTGGTGCGGGCGGAGTGGACCGAGGCCGTCGAGATCGCCGCCGCCGCACACGTGCACGCGATCAAGAACTACGGTCCCGACCGCATCGCGGGGTTCTCCCCCATCCCGGCCATGTCGATGGTGTCGCACGCCTCGGGCGCCCGGTTCATGGGTTTGATCGGCGCGCCGATGCTCTCGTTCTACGACTGGTACGCAGATCTTCCGGTGGCCTCGCCGCAGGTCTTCGGCGACCAGACCGACGTCCCGGAATCCGGTGACTGGTGGGACGCGGCCTATCTGATCATGTGGGGCTCCAACGTCCCGGTGACCCGCACACCGGACGCGCACTGGATGGCGGAGGCCCGCTATCGCGGGCAGAAGGTCGTGGTCGTCGCTCCCGACTACGCCGACAATGCCAAGTTCGCCGACGAATGGCTGCATCCGCATCCGGGCACCGATGCCGCGCTGGCCATGGCCATGGGGCATGTGATCCTCAAGGAATGCTTCGTGGACCGGCAGGTGCCGTTCTTCGACGACTACGTGCGCCGGTTCACCGATCTGCCGTTCCTGGTGACGCTGGTCGAGCGCGACGGCGCCTATGTGCCGGACAAATTCGTGCGGGCCGCCGATCTCGGCGACAGCGACGAGGGTGCGGCGTGGAAAACCGTTGTGCTGGACCGGAATACGGGCGCACCCGCCGTGCCCAACGGTTCGGTGGGGTTCCGGTGGAACGAATCCGGTAAGGGCCGTTGGAATCTCGATCTCGGCGAAATCGATCCCCTGCTCTCCCTCCACGACCGCGGTGCCGGTGTCGAGGTGCTGCTGACCCGCTTCGACACCGACGGCGGCGCGCACGGCCAGGGTCGCGGGGAAACCATGCGCCGCGGTGTCCCGGCGCTGCGGCTCACCACCGACGGGCCCGTGGTCACCACGGTCTTCGATCTGCTGCTGGCCCAATACGGCGTCGCCCGCGACGGATTGCCCGGCGAGTGGCCCGCCTCCTACGACGATGCCGAGACTCCGGGCACCCCGGCCTGGTCCGAGCGGATCACCTCGGTCCCCGCGCAGCGCACCGTGAAGATCGCCCGCGAGTTCGCGGCCATCGCCGAGGAATCCCAGGGCCGCTGCATGATCCTCATGGGCGCGGGCACCAATCACTGGTTCCACTCCGAGACCATCTACCGCTGTTTCCTGTCGCTGCTGCTGCTCACCGGCTGCGAGGGCCGCAATGGCGGCGGCTGGGCGCACTACGTCGGCCAGGAGAAGGTGCGGCCGGTGACCGGCTGGGCGACGCTGGCCTCGGCCAACGACTGGTCGCGGCCGCCGCGCCAGATGATCGGCACCGCATGGTTCTTCACCAATACCGACCAGTGGCGCTACGACCAGTTCAGCGCCGACGTGATGGCATCACCTCTGGGCACCGGCCGGTTCCAGGGCATGACCGGCGCGGACGTGCTGGCCCAGTCCGCGCGCATGGGCTGGATGCCGTCGTATCCGACCTTCGACCGCAACCCGCTCGACCTGGTCGATCAGGCGCGGGAGGCGGGCAAGGAACCGGCGCAGTACGTCGCGGACGAATTGCGCGAGGGCCGACTGCGTTTCGCCGCCGAGGACCCCGACGCACCCCAGAACTGGCCGCGCGTGATGACGCTGTGGCGCGCCAACCTGCTGGGCTCCTCCGCCAAGGGCGCGGAGTACTTCACCAAACACCTGCTGGGCACGCAATCCTCGCTGCGCGCCGAGGAAGCGCCGCCGGACGCGCGGCCGCGTGACGTCGTCTGGCACGACGAGGCACCCGAGGGCAAGCTCGATCTGCTGCTGTCCATCGACTTCCGCATGACCTCCTCGACCATGCTGTCCGATATCGTGCTGCCCGCGGCGACCTGGTACGAGAAGCACGACCTGTCCTCCACCGATATGCACCCGTTCGTGCACTCCTTCGCCCCGGCGGTGAGCCCGCCGTGGCAGGCGCGCACCGACTTCGAGGCCTTCTACGATCTGGCGTCGCGGCTCAGCGAACTGGCCAAGGGACACCTCGATACCCGACATGACCTGGTGGCCACGCCGTTTCAGCACGACACCGCCGGGGAGATCGGGCAGCCGGGCGGGGTCGCGCTGGACTGGAAGGCCGGTGACTGCAAGCCGATACCGGGCGTCACCATGCCCGCGCTGGCCGTGGTCGAACGCGACTACACCGCCGTCGGAACGAAATTCGCGTCGCTGGGCCCGAATGTCGAGAAGCTCGGACTCCCGGCCAAGGGCATCGTCATGCACCCCGATGAGGAGATCGACTACCTGCGGGCGCTCAATGGCGTGGTCGCCGAGGGGGTCGCGGCGGGCCGCCCGGCCATGGACACCGATCTCAAGGCCGCCAATACGATCTTGTCGCTGTCGGGCACCACCAATGGGCGACTCGCGGTGCAGCTGTTCAAGACCCTCGAGCAGCGCACCGGTCAGCCGATGGCGCATCTGGCGGAGGAGAAGGAAGCCGTCCGCATCACCTACGCCGAGACCCAGGCCGCCCCGGTGCCGGTGATCACCTCGCCGGAGTGGTCGGGCAGCGAGGCGGGCGGGCGACGCTACGCGCCGTTCACCCTCAATACCGAGCACCTCAAGCCGTGGCACACCCTGACCGGCCGCCAGCATTTCTTCGTCGACCACGACTGGATGCACGAGCTCGGCGAGGCGCTGCCGACCTACCGGCCGCCGTTGGATATGAAGCGGCTCTTCGGCGAACCGGCGCTCGGGCCGACCGGGCAGAACGAGGTGACGGTCCGCTATCTGACCCCGCACAACAAGTGGTCGATCCACTCCGAGTACCAGGACAACCTGTTCATGCTGTCGCTTTCCCGTGGCGGACAGGTGATCTGGATGTCGGTGGCCGATGCCGAGACCATCGGGGTGGCCGACAACGACTGGATCGAGGCGGTCAACCGCAATGGCGTGGTGGTGGCCAGGGCCATTGTCTCCCCGCGTATTCCGGCCGGGTTGGTGTACATGAACCACGCGCAGGAGCGCACGGTCAATGTGCCCAAGTCCGAGACGAACGGCCGCCGCGGCGGCATCCACAATTCGCTGACCCGGGTGCTGCTCAAGCCCACCCATCTGATCGGCGGCTACGCCCAATTGTCGTGGTCGTTCAACTATTTCGGCCCGACGGGCAATCAGCGGGACGAGATCACCGTGATCCGCCGTCGCAGCCAGGAGGTGAGCTACTGATGCGCGTGATGGCACAGATCGCGATGGTCATGAATCTCGACAAATGCATTGGCTGCCATACCTGTTCGGTCACGTGCAAGCAGACGTGGACCAATCGCTCGGGCATGGAGTACGCCTGGTTCAACAATGTCGAGACCCGGCCGGGGCAGGGGTATCCGCGGCGCTACGAGGATCAGCGGGAGTGGAAGGGCGGCTGGACGCTCACCAAGCGCGGCAAGCTGAAGCTCAAGCAGGGGTCGCGGACCTGGAAGTTGTTGAGCCTGTTCGCCAATCCCGTCATGCCGACGCTGCGCGACTACTACGAGCCGTGGACCTACGACTACCGCAATCTCACCGACGCCCCGCTGGGTGACGACTATCCGGTCGCGCCGCCGCGCTCGCTGGTCACCGGCGAGCCGATGGCCGTGGAATGGTCGGCCAACTGGGACGACAATCTGGGCGGCATCGCCGAGCACGGGGCCGAGGACCCGAATGTGGTGAAGATGCGCGAGGAAGTGGGCGAGAAGATCCGCTTCAGCTACGAAGAGTCGTTCATGTTCTATCTGCCGCGCATCTGCGAGCACTGCCTGAATCCGGCGTGTGTGGCCGCCTGCCCGTCCGGAGCGATCTACAAGCGCGTCGAGGACGGCATCGTGCTGGTGGATCAGGACCAGTGCCGCGGCTGGCGGCAGTGCGTGACCGGATGCCCCTACAAGAAGATCTATTTCAATCATCAGACGGGCAAGGCCGAGAAGTGCACCTTCTGCTATCCGCGCGTCGAGGTGGGCCTGCCCACGGTGTGCTCGGAGACCTGCGTGGGGCGGCTCCGGTATCTCGGGGTGCTGCTCTACGACGCCGACAAGGTGGCCGCCGCGGCGGCCACCCGTGACGAGAAACAGCTCTACCAAGCGCAATTGGATCTGTTCCTGGACCCCGAGGACCCGGAGGTGCGCCGCGCCGCCGAACGCGACGGGATCTCCCACGAATGGCTCGAGGCCGCCCGCCGGTCCCCCGTGCACGCCTTGATCAGCAAGTACCGGGTGGCGCTGCCGCTACATCCGGAATTCCGGACCATGCCGATGGTCTGGTACATCCCGCCGCTGTCGCCGGTGGTGGACGCGGTGGCCGACAGCGGATTCGACGGCGAGAACGCGGGCAACCTGTTCGGCGCCATCGACGCGCTGCGGATTCCGGTCCAGTATCTGGCCGAGCTGTTCACCGCCGGTGATCCGGTGCCGGTGCGGGCGAGCCTGGATCGGCTGGCGGCCATGCGATCCCATATGGCCGATATCAATCTCGGGCGGATCGTCGGCGAGGAGACCGCGGCGGCGGTCGGCATGACCGCCAAGGAGCTCGAGCAGATGTTCCACCTGCTGGCCGTCGCGAAATACGAAGACCGGTACGTGATTCCGACCGCCGCCATGACCGAGGCGCATCAACTGGAGGAGTCGGTGCTGCAGAGCGGGTGCAGCCTCGACTACGAGGGCGGGCCCGGCATGTCGGAGGACGGGCCGTTCGGCGGCGGGTCGGGGCGGAAGTCGCTGCCGCTGGTCACCATCGAGAGTTTCCACGCCATGCGCAAGCAGCAGACCGCGGACACGGTCGAGGAGGGGCGGTGAGCCGGAGCGACGACGAGGTCGCGTTGATCTATCGCGTGGCCTCGGCCTGCCTGGCGTATCCGGGGGCGGAGTTCGTGGCGGATCTGGGCTCGTTCGAGGCGGCGCTACAGGCGGTGCGGCATCCGGCGGCGCGCGGGCTTCGCGAATTCCTGTCCGCCACCGCCGATTTCACCGCCGATCAGCGCACGGCCGCCTATGTCGACACCTTCGACTTCACCAACCGCCACAGCCTGTACCTGACCTGGTGGACCGACGGCGACACCCGCAATCGCGGGGTCGCTCTGGTGCGGTTCAAGGAGCACTACCGCGCCCACGGCTTCGACTTCGCCGATGACGAGTTGCCCGACTTCCTGCCCGCCGTCCTCGAATTCTGCGCGCTCGCCCGTACGGACGCGTTGCTGATCGAGCATCGTCCGGCGCTGGAGCTGCTTCGAATCGCCTTGTCCGAGAAGGGAAATCCCTACGCCTCGGTCCTCGAGAGCGTCTGCGCGACCCTGCCCGGGGCGTCGCCGACCGACCGGGCCTCCGCGCGCGCCATGGCGCGCAGCGGCCCGCCGCGTGAAACCGTCGGCCTCGAACCCTACGGACACCTCGGAATGCTGCCACTGCTGACGGGAGAGCATCGATGAACACCTTCCTGTGGGGAGCCCTCCCCTACCTGACCATCGGCCTGCTGGCCACCGGCCTGGCCTGGCGCTACCGCTACGACAAGTTCGGCTGGACCACCCGTTCCTCGGAGCTGCACGAATCCCGGCTGCTCAAGATCGCGTCGCCGATGTTCCACTACGGCATCCTGTTCGTGTTCGTCGGGCACATCATGGGCCTGTTCATCCCGGCCTCCTGGACCGACGCCATCCACTTCGACGAGCACGCCTACAACCTGCTCTCGCTGATCGGCGGCACCGCCGCGGGCGCGCTCGCGGTGCTCGGCATCGGCATGCTGATCTACCGGCGCCGCACCAACACCGCCGTCTTCCACGGCACCACCCGTAACGACAAACTCATGTACCTGGTGCTGGTGGCCGCGATCCTCAGCGGCATGTACGCCAAGCTCAGCCATGCCAGCTTCGACGAGGGCTACGACTACCGCACCACGATCGCGCCGTGGGCCCGCAGCATCTTCACCCTCCACCCGGACGTCGATCTGATGGCGCAGGCCCCCTTGGCTTTCCACGTGCACGCCGTGATCGGCATGTTCCTGCTGGCTCTGCTCCCGTTCACCCGCCTGGTCCACATGTTCAGCGCGCCGGTGCAATATCTGTTCCGCCCGTACATCGTCTATCGCAGCCGCGACCCGCGAGTACTGGGTGAGCGTCCCCCGCGCCGCGGCTGGGAGCGCATCGACGCCGGACGCTGACACCTCGATCGCGACGGTACGCGGGTGCGCCGGAAATTCCTGGGCGGCAGTGCCTTACGCGTGCGCGGAGCGGAAGCGGCCCGCGTCGAGACCGGAGGTGGATTGTTCGGCGCGGATGACGTGGGTGACGGCGTTGATGAGCGCGAGGTGGGTGAAGGCCTGCGGGAAGTTGCCCAGGTGACGGCCGGTGCGCGGATCGATCTCCTCGGCATAGAGCTGCAGGTCGCTGGCGTAGCCGAGCAGGCGGTGGCACAGTTCCCGCGCACGTGTCAGTTCGTCGATCTCGACCAGCGCCGACACCAGCCAGAACGAGCAGATGGTGAACGCGCCCTCGACGCCGGAGAGGCCATCGTCGGTGGTGTCGGTGCGGTAGCGCAGAACCAAGCCGTCGACGGTCAGGTGGTCGGCGATGGCGAGGACGGTGGCGCGCACGCGCGGATCCTCGGGCGGCAGGAATCGCATCAGCGGCACCAGCAGCAGGGACGCGTCCAGGGCTGTGCCACCGTAGGTTTGGGTGAACACGCCGTCGGAGTTCACGCCGTGCGCGAGCACATCCGCGTGAATCTCGGCGGCGATCCGCCGCCACTGCTCGGCGTGCTCGTGCTGGCCGTGCAGATCGGCGAGCCGGGCGCCGCGGTCCAGCGCCACCCAGCACATCACCTTCGAACACGTGAAATGCTGTGGCTCACCGCGGATCTCCCAGATGCCGCGGTCGGGTTCGTGCCATTGCGCGATGGCCGACTCGACCTGGGTGCGCAGCATCGGCCACAGCGCTTCCGGCACCTCGTTTCGGGATTTGACGTGGATGTAGACCGAATCGAGGATGACGCCCCAGACGTCGTGCTGCACTTGGTCATAGGCGGCATTGCCCACCCGCACCGGGCGCGCTCCGCCATAACCGTGCAGATTCGGCAGTTCGGATTCGGTGATCTCGCGTTCGCCGCCGATGCCGTAGAGCACTTGCAGCGGTAGCGGATTGCCGTCCACGCCGATGGCGACATCGTGCAGGAAGGCGAAGAAGTCGTCGGCCTCGCGATTGAAGCCGAGCGTGTACAGCCCCCACAGCGCGAACGACGAATCACGCACCCAGCTGTAGCGGTAGTCCCAATTCCGTTCGCCACCCGGACTTTCCGGCAGCGAGGTAGTGGCAGCGGCCAGCAGCGCCCCGGTCGGGGCGTAGGTGAGCCCCTTGAGCGCCAGCGCGCTGCGCTGCAGATAGCGCCGCCACGGATGATCCGGGAACTCACCCAGCGTGAGCCATTGCCGCCAGAAGTCATTGGTGGCGTGCAGCTTTCGCTCGGCCTCGTCGAAGGTGCGCGGCGGCGGCAACTCCGACCAGGAGAGCGCCACGAAGGCCCGGTCCCCCTCCACCATCCGGGTTCGCGCGCTCGCGAGGCGACCATCCAGACCCAGCTTCAGATCGGTGGTCAAGGTCAATGCGGGTCCATCGCCGTCTGCCCCGGTCGCCGTGGCCTGCTCGTACACCGCGCCGGTGTAGGTCCACGTCGCCGGAGCCCGGTCGTAGTCGAAGGCCGGCGCACAGCTCAGTTCCAGCTCCACCACGCCGTTCACGCATTCCACCACGCGCACCAGGGCATGCTCGGCATCGAGGTCGCGCGGCGTGCGGCGATAGGTGTGGCTCCGTGCCGCGGTGTCGTGCCAGGGCCCGACCACCAGGGCATCGCGCACCACCAGCCAACCGGTCTCGGTCTGCCAGGTGGTCTCGAGCACCATCCCGCCCGGCACGTATTGCCGCGCCGCGGGCACCGCGACACCGTAGGGCCCGAGCCGGAAATGCCCCGCGCCCCGATCCAGCAGCGCCCCGAACACACTCGGAGAATCCGGGCGCGGCAAGCACATCCACTCCACCGCCCCCGACGGCGCGATCAGACAGCTCGTCTCGCAATCCGACAGGAACGCGTAGTCGTCGATCGCCGGAAACACCTGCTCATCGACGGACGACACGGCCCCGGAACCCGACGCGGAAGTCTGCATGCCCTCATCGAAACCCGCCGCGTCCGCCCGACGGTCACGGCGCGCCGAACCACCGGCTCGGCAATCGCCGCCTCCGATGTCAGCACCCGAGACCCGAGGATCCCGCGCCGCGAGTGCGCGGCCGTGCGAAACTCTGACATGGCGAACCGCTGGGTCGGAGTGACCATCGACTGCCTGGACGTGGAACGGGTGGCGGCCTTCTGGAGCGCGCTGCTGGAGCGCGCGCCCGGCCCCTCCGAACCCGGCTGGATCTATCTCGGCCATCCCGATGATCCCTTGCCCCGCTTGGTTTTCCAGCCGGTCGCGGAGCCCAAGCGCGGCAAGGTGCGCCTGCATCTCGACATCGCGGTGGACGATATCGAGCAGGCCATCGCGCAGGTGCTCGCGCTCGGCGGCGGCCACACCGGCGAGCGCCACGACTACGACGAGGGTGTGGTCGTCGCGATGGTGGATCCGGAGGGCCACGAATTCTGTCTGGTCCAGTACTACTGAGACATCGACTACTACTGAGACATCGACCATTCGTGATGAACCAGGCAATCCAGTAGAACCGGAGCAATCGCCGAAAACGATTGTCCGAGTCGGGATTTCCGAACGATCGGGGCAAACATCCCGTGTCGGTCCGCGGGGTTGCGCGGTCGTCATGCTTCACTGCGCGTCAGCGAATCTTCAGCGATCATGTGGGCGGCCATTCCGGTCGCCCTTCTGCCCAGGAGGATCGATGCGCACAACGGTGTGCCTGACCGTGACTTTCGCCGCGGCGGCACTCACCACGATGGTTCCGGCGGGCGCCAAGCCGCCCACGGAGAAGCAGCCCATCCGCGAATATGTGGCACTCGGCGATTCGTGGGCCGCGGACGCGGCGATGACCGGGGTCAGCGCCGAATTCGTGCCGCTGGCCTGCGCGCAGAGTGCGACCTCCTACGCCAAGCTGGTGGCGCAGGCGCTGGCGGTGGCCCAATTCCGCGACGCCAGTTGCGCCTCCGCGGTGACCACGGATCTGAGCGAGCCGCAGGCCCTGCCGGACGGCACCGTGAATCCCCCGCAGTTCGACCGCCTCACGCCCGACACCGATCTGGTGACCCTCGAAATCGGCGGCAATGACGCTGGTTTGGCCGCCATCGTGCCCACCTGTCTGACCACTTCACCGCACCTCTCGAACTGCGCGCGCATGCGCACCGCCGCCGGTGGCGAGGACGCCATGTCCGCGGCCATCCGCACCGCCGAGCCGAAGGTCGCCGCCACCATCACCGCCGTCCGCGACCGCTCCCCCCACGCCCGCATTCTCCTCATCGACTACCTCGCCGGAGTCTCCCCCGGTACCGGCTGCTACCCGCACATCCCGATCACCGACGAAGACGCGAACTGGCTGGGCCACAAGCTGATCGAGCTCGACACCATGCTCGCCCGGGTCGCCGCGAAGGCCGGAATCGACTTCGTCGACACCTACACCGGCAGCGTCGGCCACGACGCCTGCCGCCCCACCGGCACCCGCTGGGTCGAGGGCCTCTTC
>NZ_BAAFGR010000152.1:0-19047 GCF_041154655.1 Nocardia sp. JMUB6875 | reverse complement strand
GTGGGTTGGGTGGGGTGGCGGGGGCCATACCGGTGGCTACCTGCGTGCATACCGTCCAGCAAACTCAGCTACTTTTTTCGGACTGTACTGCGGCAAATTTACTGCCTGGTGTTTTCTCGCTAATGTTCGGCTCAGTCACCGGTGAACCGTCACATATCGCCTTTCTGGCAAGGAGCCCGCATGCTGGAAATCGACCAATTCACCTATGGGTGGCTGACGCCGACCCTGGCCTATGTCATGTCCGTCACCGGCTCGTTGCTGGCCTTGCGGTGCATGGTGCGGGCGCGGAATCAGAACGGGCACGGGGGCTGGATCGTGACCGGGGCGATCGCCCTGGGCGGCACCGGGATCTGGGTCATGCATTTCATCGCGATGCTCGGATTCTCGGTGCAGGACACCACGATTCGATACAACGTGCCGATCACGCTGCTCAGCGCAGCCATCGCCATGGGGGTGGTGTGGCTGGGGCTGTACATCGTCGTGCATCAGCACGGGGAGGCGTTCGCGTTGATCACCGGCGGCACCATCACCGGGCTCGGGGTCGGGGCGATGCACTACTCGGGGATGTACGCGATGAAAACCGATGCGGCCGTGCTGTACGACCCGTGGGTGGTGCTGCTGTCCATCGTGATCGCGGTGGTCGCGGCCACCGCCGCGCTGTGGTTCGCGCTGCATGTCAGCGGCATCCTCGCCACCGTGAGCGCGGCCCTCATCATGGGAATCGCGGTGTGCGGCATGCATTACACGGGCATGTTCTCCATGAGCGCGCACGTCTCCGGCCATATGCACGCGCCCTCGGGCGCGCAGGCCGGGCAGCTGCTGGCGCCGCTGATCATCGCGGTCAGCATGGCCACCATGCTCATGCTCTTCCAGGTCGGCATCACCGAGATCGACGAGCCCGACCTCAGCCGCATCCGCGGCCAATACGCCAGCCGCTTCTGGCCCGCCCGCCGCGCCGAGAACAAGCCCGCCGACGACGACTACCCGACCGAGAGCTTCGACCCCCGCCACCGACGGATCTGAAGAACGCCGCGTCCTCGGAGCAGATGCCGTAGGGCCGCCATCTAGGGTGATGCCGTGCCCTACGCGACCAGTTTCGACGCTGTCGAGATCTATTACGAAGTCCGTGGATCGCGGGGTATTCCGCTGATTCTGCTTGCGGGACAGGCGAATACACATCACTGGTGGGATGTGGCGTGCCCGGACTTCGAGGGCGCGCGTCGAGTCGTCGTGCTGGACTGGCGAGGCACCGGGCGCAGCGCCGCACCCGACGACGATTCCTACAGCACCCGTGGACTCGCCACCGACGTGCTGGCCGTCATGGACCATCTCGGCATCGATCGAGCCGACGTCTACGGAACATCGATGGGTGGTCGTGTCGCCCAATGGCTCGCGGTCGATCACCCGAGCCGAGTGCGAGCGCTGGTTCTCGGGTGCACGTCTCCCGGTGGGACGCACAGTGTCGAACGCAGCGCCGAGGTGCGGCGGGCCTTGAGTCAGCCGGACGCGGACGCGGCCCAGCGCGCGATGGCGGAGCTCATGTACACCCCGGCCTACCTCGCCAGGCATCCCGGCCCGCACCACACTCTGGGTGACCCGACGATGTCGAATCATGCTCGCCGCCAACACCTGCGCGCGAGCGCCCGGCACGACGCCTGGGATGTACTGCCGAGCATCATCGCCCCGACCCTGGTCGTACACGGATCCGACGACCGATTCAATCCGACGGCCAATGCCGAGCTGCTCGCGGGCC
This sequence comes from Nocardia sp. JMUB6875, assembly GCF_041154655.1. Lineage (NCBI taxonomy): Bacteria > Bacillati > Actinomycetota > Actinomycetes > Mycobacteriales > Nocardiaceae > Nocardia > Nocardia sp. JMUB6875. The sequence continues at coordinate 17,294 of NZ_BAAFGR010000152.1, read as the reverse complement.
GGATACCCGGCGCCCGAATGCATCTCATCCCGCAGGCCAGACACGCCTATTTCGAGGAATTCCGTTCGACGGCCAGCCCCCTGGTACTCGAGTTCCTCGATCAGGCCCGCCTCGGGCAGTTCTCGCGCCGCTAGCGGCGGGCGGTGCGGAAACGGTTGCGGTAGGCGGAGGGGGTGATGCCGAATCGGCGCAGGAAGATTCGGCGCAGGGATTCGTCGCTGCCCAGGCCGGAGCGGTGTGCGGCGGAGGTGACCGACTCGCCGGATTCGAGCATGGATTGGGCGGCTTCGACGCGGGCCGATTCGACGAATACCGCGGGGGTGGTGTCGAATTCGTCGCGGAACAGGCGGGTCAATTGCCGGGTGCTGACGGCGGCCCGGGTCGCCATGGTGGTCAGGGAATGGTCCGCGGCCGGGTCGGCGAAGATCGATTCCACGACCGTGCGGAGGTCGTCGCGGCGGGGGAGCGCGGTGCGGGAGGCGGCCGAGAATTGGGATTGACCGCCCGGCCGGCGGAGGAAGACGACGAGTTCCCGCGCCACCTCGCGGGCGAGGTCGGCGCCTTCGTCCTCCTCGACGAGGGCCAGGCTCAGATCGAGTCCGGCGCTGACTCCGGCGGAGGTCACGTAGCGTCCGTCGCGAACGTAGATGGCGTCGGGATCGACGGTGATCGACGGATAGGCGCGGGCCAGCCGGTCGGTATGCCGCCAATGCGTGGTCGCCCGACGGCCTTTCAACAATCCGGCCTCGGCCAGGGCGAACGCGCCCGTGCAGACCGAGGCGGTGCGCCGCGCACCGGTCGACAGGGTGCGGACGGCGTCGAGAATCTCCCCGTCGACGGGAGCGAGCGGAAACCGGTCGGCACCCGGAACGATCAGCGTGTGGCTGCGCCCGAGGTCGGCCGCCGCCGCATCCACGAGCAGCCGGGTACCCGCCGCGGTGGTGACCGGCGCTCCGGTCGGCGAACACAACGTCACCTCGTAACGCCCGCCCAGCGCGGCGGCGGTACTGAACACCTCCAGCACCGCCGTGGCGTCCAGCAACCGCACATTGTCGAACGCCAGCACCGCGATCCGCTTCTTGCTCACCGTCCCCAAGCTAGCACCCGGCCATGTCCGGATCTGTGGGGTTCCTGTCTGGAACGACACGGTGCCGCACCCGCCGGATCCGCGAATGTGATTGTCATGGAACGCATTGCCGACATCGCCATCCCCGACAGCCGCCTGGCTCGCGAGGCCACCACCTTGGTCCGCGACACCGCCGACGAGCTGATCTTCGACCACTCCCGCCGCGTCTATCTCTTCGGCGCCCTGCAGGGTGTCCGCCGCGGCCTCGACTACGACGCCGAACTCCTCTACGTCGCCGCCATGTTCCACGACCTGGGGCTGACCGCCCGGCACCGGGACTCCACGCAGCGCTTCGAGATCGACGGCGCAGACGACGCCCGCGACTTCCTGATCGCGCACGGCATCCCGGCCGAACGAGCCGAAATCGCCTGGACCGCAATCGCCTTGCATACGACCCCGGAGATCCCGGCCCGCATGGCCCCCGAGATCGCGCTGGTCACCGCGGGCGTCGAACTGGACGTGCTCGGCCTCGGCTACGACGACGTCACCGAGGACCAGCGCGACGCCGTGACCACCGCCCACCCGCGCCCCGACTTCAAGCGCCGGATCCTCGCCGCCTTCACCGCCGGTATCGAGCACCGCCCGCGCACCACCTTCGGCAATGTCAAAGCCGATGTCCTGGAACACTTCTCGCCCGGCTTCGAACGCGACGACTTCGTGGCGGTGATCCGCAACTCGCCCTGGAAGGAGTGAGGCCCACCGCCTCCGGGGTTCGCGCAGGTAGACGGACTAAAGTGCCAACTATGTCCGAGTCGACGATTGAGCAGTTGCGTGCCGCGCTGGTCGAATCCGAGCTGGAACATCGGGTGCTGGCCTTCGTCTACGCCTGGGTGCATCTGATCGAGCCGCCCGCCAAGGATCCGGCGCGAATCCTGGAGTTGGTGACCGACGACGCCGTCCTGCACCTCTCCGACGGCGGCGCCGCCGAGACGCCCGAGCAGATCGCGCAGTGGTACACCCGGACCGCGGGGGCCGTGGAGGCCAGCGCGCACCGGGTGGAGCACCTCGAGGTGTCGCGCGCCGCCGACGGCACCATCAAGGCGGCGATCGATTTCGCCTGGCAGGGCATCGCGGCGGGGGACCAGGCCATGACCGCCCGCACCCACCACGATTGGACCCTCGTCGACGACGGCGGCCCGCTGCCGCGCCTGCGCGAGTTCCGGGTGACGGCCGTCAAACCGTTCGCCCCCGCCACCGCCGAGGACGCCCTGGCCGACTTCCGCGACCGCTGACCGTTCAGCCCCTGCGCAGCGCCGGTCGGTCGGGGTGGTCCCACGCGACCAGCAGGTCGGGCTCCTCGGCGTGTTCGCGCTGATATTCGAGCAGCCCGTCCACGGTGAACATCTCGGCCGCCTCGGTGCGCCGCCGCAGCGCACCCTCCGACATGCGCAGCGCCACAGTCAGATCGAAGTCCAGCCCGCGCCCGAGCAGCATGGGCCCGGCGAGCAGCAGCACCGTGCCGTCGGCGGCCTCCCGAATCCGGGCGCGCGCCGACCGGTCGGCCCGCTCGTCCCACAGCGCCGGCAGATACCGTCCACTGTCCCGAAGCGGCTTCAGCACTTCCCGATTCACCGCGGAATAGTCGAACCACCCGGTGCGATAGGTGAATTCACTGTCCCGGTCGTACTCCAGCCGCACGGACGCGGGCCGCACGAAATCGTGCAGCGACACCACCTCCGCCGGTCGCCCTTGCGCCCGAAGCCGTTCCGCGACCCCGCCCGCCACCGCCACCGGATCGGCCGCGTCCGCACCGTCCACCGCGATCACCGCGTAACCCCGCATCCCCATCGCCCGTTCGGCGATCAGGTCGAGCAGCGAGTCGGGACTGACGGCGGTGAAATCGGGCACGACACCATCATGCTCGAGATCGTGTGCCCGGGCGCGGCCGCACCCTGGCCAGCCGTTAGCCTGAGCGGACAGACGCGAAGGGACGGGTGCATGGCGACGATCGAAGAGGCGCTCGAGATAGAGCAGCTCGAGCGTGACATCTTCCGCGGCGCGTCCACCAAGACGCAGCTGCCGCGCACGTTCGGCGGGCAGGTTGCCGGGCAGGCGCTGGTCGCGGCGGTGCGCACGGTGGATCCGCACTATCAGGTGCATTCGCTGCACGGGTATTTCCTGCGGCCCGGCCATCCGGAGCAGCCGACCGTCTACCTGGTGGACCGGATCCGCGACGGGCGCTCGTTCTGCACGCGGCGGGTCACCGGCGTGCAGAACGGTGAGGCCATCTTCACCATGTCGGCGTCGTTCCACGTCGGCGACGAGGGGCCCGAGCATCAGGATGTGATGCCCACGGTGCCGGCGCCGCTGGAGTTGCCCGACGCCAAGGAGTCCATGAGCCCGGAACGCCTGTGGGCCATGCGCGAATGGGAGCACTGGGACATCCGCACCATTCCGCAGGACGAGGTGGACCGCCGCGAGGGGACCATCGCCCAGCAGCAGGTGTGGTTCCGCTACCGCCATCCGCTGCCCGATGACGCGCTGTTCCACGTTTGCACGCTGGCCTACATGAGCGATATGACGCTGCTCGGCTCCTCGAAGGTCATCCACCCGGATGAGCCCACCCAGAACGCGTCCCTCGATCACGCCATGTGGTTCCTGCGGCCCTTCCGCGCCGACGACTGGCTGCTCTACGACCAGCAGTCGCCCAGCGCCGGGGCCGGACGCGCGCTGACCGGCGGGCGGATCTGGAACCAGGCGGGGGAGCTGGTGGCGGTCGTGATGCAGGAGGGCCTGATCCGGACCTTCCGCGACCCGCAGGCGGCGTCATACCCGCCCGGAACCGCCTGAGTCACAGCGGAATCGAGCACGCCGGGAGCGGAAGTTCCCGGCGCGCTCGCGTTTTCAAGCGGTCTGCACCCGCAGGTGACACACCACGGTGTCGGGCATCTTGCGCAGCACCCGCTCCAGCTCGTCACTGCGGTGACTGGGCAGCACGTGGTTCCAGCCCGCGGGCGGTTCGATCTCGGCGATCACCACCACCTTGCGCCGCCCGGCGTAATGGTCGCGGACATACCGCGCCACCGGACCGCCGACCGTGGTGTCGCCGTCCTCGAGCAGCAGCAGCCGCACATCCGGATGCCAGGCCTCCCACTCCTTGGTGAACACCGTGATGTTCTCCCCGGGCAGGCACACGTGCACGGCCGTCACATCGCGGCCCAGCGACATGGCCGCCGACAGCGCCTCGCGGCTGAGCTCCGACACCTCCGAAACCGGTACCACGATGGCGGTTTCGGAGGCGCGCGGCTCGGCGGGCACGCAGCCCGCGCCGCGGCACCCGGCGATGCGGCCGTAGGTGCGGCGCACCCGCTCCATGGCCAGCACCAGCAGCGGCAGCACCAGCACGATCAGCCACGCGCCCTCGGTGAACTTCATGGACGTGGTGACGATCAGCGCCACGAAGGTCAGCAACGCGCCGAACCCGTTGAGCGCGATCCGCCATCGCCAGCCCGTCCCGCGGGTCGCCAGCCAGTGCCGCACCATGCCGACCTGCGCGATGGTGAAGCCCACGAACACACCGATCGCGAACAGCGGCACCAGCGCGTTCATATTGCCGCGCGAGGCGATCAGCAGCACCGCGGCCGAAACGCCCAGGGTGAGAACGCCGAACCGGTACACCTGCCGCGGCGAACTGACCGCGAACCGGTGCGGCAGGCAGTTGTCGTCGGCGAGGATCTTGGTCAGCGTCGGCAGCCCGCCGTAGGAGGTGTTGGCCGCCAGCGCCAGCAGCACGACGGTCGCGAATTGCACGATGTAGTAACCGGTTCCGTGCCCCAGCGCCGCCTCGGTCAGCTGCGACAGCACGGTCGTGCCCTCGATCGGGTGGATGGAGAACTTCTCGATCAGGGTCGCCAGCCCGATCAGCATGATGCCCAGCAGCACACCCAGCGCCACCTCGGCCCGCTGCGCCCGCCGCACCCGCGGCTGCGCGAAGCTGGGCACCGCGTTGGCGATCGCCTCGACGCCGGTCAGTGCCGCGCAGCCACTGGAGAAGGCCTTGAGCAGCAACAGGATTCCGATAGTCCGGGCATTCTCGGACACGGCCGCCCCCGTGGCGACGGTCGCGGGCTCGGCCCGCAGCAGACCGGCGACGATCACCGCGAGAATGCCCAGGACGAACACGACGGTCGGGGCCATGAAAGCCCGCGCGCTCTCCCGAATCCCGTAGAGGTTCAACACCGTGATGCCGACCAGGATCGCCAGGCAGATCCAGACCGTATAGGGAAACAGCCCCGGGAACGCCGAGGTCAGCGCCGCCACACCCGCCGCGATCGATACCGCCACATTGAGCACGTAGTCCACGATCAGCGAGGCCGCCGCCACCAGGCTCGTGCGATGCCCCAGCCGCTCCTTCGCCACCGCGTACGCGCCGCCACCGTTCGGGAAGGTCGCGATCACCTGCCGATAGGACGCGATGAGCACGGCCAGCAGCACCACGATGGCCAGCGTCACCGGCAGCGTGAAGCCCAGCCCGGCGGCACCAGCCGCAGCCAGCACCAGCACGATCGCTTCGGGACCGTAGGCGACCGAGGCCATGGCATCGAGGGAGAGCCCGGCCAGGCCGGTCGAAACGGTCAGCCCGTGCCGTGACGGCGGCGGTGGCGCGTCGACACCACCACGCGGCCCGGGCGAGGTTTGCGGCAGCAGATCAGTCACTTGCGCGAGTGTTCCCCTCGAAGCTCAACTGGACACTCGTCCTAACGAAACCCTGACGCCCTGGGTGAGCAGGGCCACACCGACCGGCGAACGTATGCTCGACGGCGTGAAACCGACAATCGGCGTGCTGGCACTGCAGGGAGACGTGCGCGAACATGTGCACGCGCTCGAGGCTTGCGGAGCGACCGCGGTGCCCGTGCGCCGCGAATCCGAGCTGGCCGCCATCGACGGTCTGGTGATCCCGGGCGGCGAATCCACGGCGATCAGCAAACTGCTGGAGGTCTTCGAACTGCTCGAGCCGCTGAAGCAGCGCCTGCGCGACGGCCTGCCCGCCTACGGCTCCTGCGCGGGCATGATCCTGCTGGCGTCGGAGGTGCTCGACACCCGCCCGGACATGAAGCCGCTGCACGGCATCGATATGACGGTGCGCCGCAATGCCTTCGGCCGCCAGGTCGATTCCTTCGAGGCCGATCTGGATTTCCAGGGCCTCGGGGACGGCCCCGTCCGCGCCGTCTTCATCCGCGCCCCCTGGGTCGAAAAGGCCGGGCCCGATGTCGAAGTCCTGGCCACCGTCCCCTCCGGTCCTGCCGCCGGGCGCATCGTCGCCGTCCGGCAGGGCGATGTCATCGCCACCTCCTTCCACCCCGAGGTGACCGGTGATCTGCGCGTCCACAAGCTGTTCGTCGACACCGCGGTGCGTCCGCGCGCCGGTGTCTGACGTACTCTCGAATGTCGGACACCATTCAGCCCCCTGAAACGAGGAAGTAGGGAATGAGCGGCCACTCCAAATGGGCCACCACCAAGCACAAGAAGGCCGGGATCGACGCGAAGCGCGGCAAGCTCTTCGCCAAGTTGATCAAGAACATCGAGGTGGCGGCCCGCACCGGTGGTAGTGACCCGGACGGCAACCCGACTCTGTACGACGCCATCCAGAAGGCGAAGAAGTCGTCGGTGCCCAACGACAACATCGAGCGCGCGCGCAAGCGAGGCGGCGGTGAGGAGGCCGGCGGCGCCGACTGGCAGACCATCATGTACGAGGGCTACGGCCCCAATGGTGTCGCCATCCTGATCGAGTGCCTCACCGACAACCGCAACCGCGCCGCCGGTGAGGTGCGCGTGGCCATGACCCGCAACGGCGGCAATATGGCCGACCCGGGTTCGGTGTCGTACCTGTTCCACCGCAAGGGCATCGTGACCCTGGACAAGAATGGCCTGTCCGAGGACGACGTGCTGATGGCGGTGCTGGACGCGGGCGCCGAGGAGGTCAACGACCTCGGTGAGCAGTTCGAGATCATCTCCGAGCCCGGCGACCTGGTCGAGGTCCGCAAGGCGCTGCAGGCGGCGGGCATCGACTACGACTCCGCGGAGTCGGGCTTCCAGCCGTCGATGTCGGTGTCGCTCGACGCCGAGGGCGCGCGCAAGGTGTTCAAGCTGGTCGACGCGCTCGAGGACAGCGACGACGTGCAGAACGTCTACACCAATGTCGACATTTCCGACGAGGTGCTGGCCGAACTCGACGCGTAAGCGACGCGACGACTGCGCGGGCCGCACTCCCGACCGGGAGTGCGGCCCGCGTCGTGTCCGGGATGCCGCGCGTATTCGGGTGTGTGCCAAAGAGATTCCGGGTCTCCTCGGGGTCTTCCCCGATGCGCCCCAAACCTCCTGTGCGACAAGATCGTTATCGGGTCGGGTCACGATGGATGGGAGTTGATGCACGCATGGCTCAACGGTTGCTGATCGGTCTGGGCGCCGCCGCCCTGATCACCGCCGCCACGGGGGTGCTCGCCCCGGCGGCATTCGCCAAGGACCTCGCCGACGGGGTGTCCTGCACCGGCAGCACCTGCCGCAACGACACCGACGACGCCTACCGGGTCCGGATCCGGGTGTCCTGTCAGCGGTTCATCGACGGCTACGACTCGTCGGTCTGGGTCGCCGCCCACTCCACCGCGCGAGTACCGGCCAACTGCCCCGGCCACTGGGAGCAGGGACCGAGGCGAATGGATCCCCCGCAGATGAAGCCCGACGGGACCTGGAGCTCGCCCAGCTGGGAGGACGGCCCCGACGAATTCAAGCCGGGCTTCGTGACCGATATCGAATATCTCAGCGCCACAGTCGACAACAATCGCCCGGCCCCCGCGCCCAGCGGTAGCGGTTCCTGATTCCGCGCCCGGTCCCGCCCGTGTCGATGGACAATGTCGCCGCGAGGGTCCGTTAGACTCTCGAACAGTTGTTCGTTCACGGTGAGAGGGGTTTCGGTGCGGGTGATGGGCGTCGACCCCGGGCTCACCCGGTGTGGGCTCAGCATGGTCATCGGCAGCATGGGGCGGCAGGTGACTATGGTGCAGGTCGATGTGGTGCGCACGCCGCCGGAAATGGAGCTGGCGCAACGGCTTCTGCTCGTCGCGGATGCGGCCGAGGCGTGGATGGACACGCACAAGCCGGAAGTCGTTGCCATCGAACGGGTCTTCTCCCAGCACAATGTGCGCACCGCCATGGCCACCGCGCAGGCGGGCGGCGTGATCGCGCTGGCCGCCGCGCGGCGGGGGATCGCGGTGCATTTCCACACCCCGTCTCAGGTGAAGGCGGCGGTCACCGGCAACGGTTCGGCGGACAAGGCGCAAGTGACCGCCATGGTGACCCGTATCCTCGGGCTGGCCGTCGCACCCAAGCCCGCCGATGCCGCCGACGCGCTCGCTCTGGCCATCTGCCATTGTTGGCGCGCGCCCATGCTCGAACGCATGGCTAAAGCCGAGGCACTGGCTGAACGGCAGCGGCGCATGTACGAGGAAAGGCTTGCCCAGCAACGGAAGGCGGTAACGCGGTGATCGCGTCGGTACGCGGCGAAGTGCTCGAGATCGGGCTCGACCATGTGGTGATCGAGGCCGCGGGGGTCGGGTATCGGCTCAACGCGACGCCCTCCACGCTGGCCGGACTGACTCGCGGCGAGGATGCGCGGCTCTACACGACCATGATCGTGCGTGAGGACTCCATGACGCTGTTCGGCTTCGCCGACACCGAGGCGCGGGAGCTGTTCGTCCTGCTGCAGACCGTGTCCGGCGTCGGCCCGAAGCTGGCCATGGCGGTGCTCGCGGTGCTCGAGCCCGAGGCGCTGCGCAAGGCGCTGGCCGAATCGAATGTGGCGGCGCTGACCCGGGTGCCGGGTGTCGGCAAGCGCGGGGCCGAGCGCATGGTGGTCGAGCTGCGCGACAAGGTGAATCTTGTTCCCGTCCAGTCCGGTCCGCCCGGATCGGGTCCGGCGCCCGCGGTCACGCCGGTGCGCGAGCAGGTGGTCGAGGCGCTCATCGGGCTCGGTTTCCCGGCTCGCCAGGCCGAGGGCGCGGTGGACGCGGTGCTCGCCGACGAGCCCGGCATCGGAACGTCGCAGGCGCTGCGCACGGCGCTCGGCCTGCTCGGCAAGAATCGCTAGGTAAGCCATGACCGACGACTTCGACGAGACCGAATCCGCCGTCAGCGCAAGCTATCTGCAGTCCGACGGCGAGATCGAGGCCAGCCTGCGCCCGAAGTCGCTCGACGACTTCATCGGCCAGCCGCGCGTGCGCGAACAGCTGGCGCTGGTGCTGCGCGGCGCGAAACTGCGCGGCGGGACACCGGACCACGTATTGCTCTCGGGCCCACCGGGTCTGGGCAAGACGAGTATGGCCATGATCATCGCGGGTGAACTCGGCACCGCGCTGCGCCTGACCTCCGGCCCGGCCCTGGAACGCGCGGGCGACCTCGCCGCCATGCTCAGCAATCTCGTCGAGGGCGATGTGCTGTTCATCGACGAGATCCACCGCATGGCCCGGCCCGCCGAGGAAATGCTCTACCTCGCGATGGAGGACTTCCGCGTCGACGTGGTGGTCGGCAAGGGCCCCGGCGCGACCTCGATCCCCCTCGATATCGCGCCATTCACCCTGGTAGGCGCGACAACCCGCTCCGGCGCCCTGACCGGCCCGCTGCGCGACCGCTTCGGCTTCACCGGCCACATGGACTTCTACGAGCCCGACGAACTCCAGCAGATCCTCGAGCGCTCGGCCCGAATCCTGGGCGTGCGCCTGGAATCCGACGCCGCCGCCGAAATCGCGGGCCGCTCCCGGGGCACGCCCCGCATCGCCAACCGCCTCCTCCGCCGCGTCCGCGACTACGCGGAAGTCAAGGCCGACGGCCTCGTCACGGTCGAAATCGCCCACGCCGCCCTGGCCGTCTACGACGTCGACGTCCTCGGCCTCGACCGCCTCGACCGAGCGGTCCTCGGCGCCCTGATCCGCAGCTTCAACGGCGGCCCGGTCGGCGTCTCGACTCTTGCTGTCGCCGTGGGTGAAGAAGCCGCCACGGTAGAGGAAGTCTGCGAACCCTTCCTCGTCCGAGCAGGTTTGGTGGCCCGCACCCCGCGCGGCCGCGTCGCCACCGCGGCCGCGTGGGAGCATTTGGGCCTGGTGCCGCCACCCGACCTGGTCTTCGGTTCCATCGAGGTCCGCCCCCGCGAACCGCAACTGGATCTGTTCGAGCCGTAGCTGTTTCAGTCGACGGTGAGGACGAGTTTGCCGACGGTGCGGTTGGTGTCGCCGAGGGCGTGGGCCTTGGCGGCGTCGGAGAGGGGGAAGGTGCCTGCGATGGTGGGGCGCAGGGCGCCGGACTCGGCTAGTTCGCGCAGGGCGTCCATGCCAGCGTGATCGGCTTCGACCAGCAGCGAGACCCCGCGGACGCCGAGTTGCTCGGCGGCGGTACGCAATTCGTCACCCACCCCGCCGCGAATCGCTACCACGATCCCGCCCGGCCGCAGCGTGCGCAATGAGCGGATCGCGTGCGCTTCATCGATCGGATCCAGCACCATGTCCACGTCGCTGACGGTCTCGAAGACATCGGTCGAGCGGTAGTCGGTCACCTCGTCGACGCCGATCGACCGCAGGAAGTCGTGATTGGCCGCGCTGGCCGTGCCGATCACGTACGCGCCCCGCGACTTCGCGATCTGCACCGCGAAATGCCCGACACCACCCGCCGCCGCGTGAATCAGAACCCGCTGTCCGGGTTGCACATTCGCGGTTTCGACCAGCGCCTGATACGCGGTGAGCGCGGCCAGCGGGATCGCCGCCGCCTGTGTGTGGTCCAGATGGGCGGGCTTGCGGGCGAAGGCGCGGGCGGTGACGGTGACGTATTCCGCGGCAGCGCCGTGGTCGTGCGGATAGGGCAGCATGCCGAACACCTCGTCGCCGGGCTCGAACAAGGTGACGCCGACACCGGTCGCCACCACCACGCCGGACACATCCCAGCCGAGCACGAACGGCGGCGGGGGCAGGAACAGACCCGACAGTCGGCGGTGCTTCCAGTCGGTCGGGTTGAGGGCGGTGGCGTGAACCTTCACGAGAATCTCGCTCGGCCCCGGTCGCGGGACGGGCAGCTCCACCTCGTGCAGCACCTCGGGCCCGCCGAGAACGTCCTGTCCGATGGCCTTCATTGTGGTGGGGATCGAGTTGTCCTGTTCGCTCATGACAGTCAGCTTGCCGCCGATCGCCCCGGCTGGAAATGGCACGATTGCCATTATTCGATAGGATCGTGCCATGCCAGCAAGGGTCGAGAACATGCCATGTGAGGGAGCGAAGCCGTCCGATGCGACGCCGCATCGGGTGGTCGTGCTGGCGCTCGAGGGCGTCTACCCGTTCGAGCTCGGCATCGCGAACCGGGTCTTCGGCACGGCCGACGGACGGTACGAGGTGATTACCTGCTCGGTCGACGGTCGCCCGGTGCGCAGCAACTCCGACTTCGATGTCGCGGTCGCGCACGACGCGACCGTGCTGAAAACAGCCGACACCGTGGTCATCCCGCCCTGCGACGTGATCCCGATCCTCGAAAACGGTCTGCCGCAGGCGGTTTCGGATGCCCTGGCCTTGATCCGGCCCGGTGTCCGCTTGGTCTCCATCTGCACCGGCGCGATTGTGGTGGCCGCCGCCGGACTGCTCGACGACCGTCCCGCCACCACCCACTGGAACTTCGCCGACCGTTTCGGCGCGCGGTTCCCGAAGGTCCGCGTCGACCCGAATGTCCTCTACGTCGACGACGGCGACATCCTCACCTCCGCGGGCGCGACCGCCGGAGTCGACCTGTGCCTGCACCTGATTCGCAACGACCACGGCAGCGAGATCGCCAATATGGTCGCCCGCCGCTGCGTGGTCCCGCCGTGGCGCGAAGGCGGGCAGGCGCAGTTCATCGAGCAGCCGGTGCCGCCACCCACCGCTGCGGGAACCGCTACCGCCCGGCAATGGGCCCTCGAAAACCTCCACCAGCCGTTGACCATGTCCGACCTCGCCGATCAGGCTCGTATGAGCGGCCGCACCTTCGCCCGCCGGTTCCGCGACGAGGTCGGAATGAGCCCGGGTCGCTGGCTGATTCAGCAGCGGGTGTTCCGGGCTCGCGAATTGCTGGAGACCACCGAGCTTTCCGTGGATCGGATCGCGGGTGAGGTGGGGTTCGCCACGGGAGCCTCATTGCGGCAGCACTTGCACGAGGCGATCGGGGTGTCGCCGCTGGCGTATCGCCGGACGTTCCGAACCGGCGTGGCGGTCGGGGCGGCGGACTGACCTCGCGGGCCGCGCCGGTAATTCAGCGCGGCGAGCTGACTTCGCGTACCTCGCGCAGGTGCTGTGCCATGGCGGCGGCGGCAGCCGCGCTGTCGTGGGCGGCGACGGCCTCGTAGATGCGGTGGTGCCCGTCGAGGGAGAGGCGTCGGCCGTGCCGTGAGCGGTGGGAGAGGGTGCGGGTGCGCCGGGTCCAATCCGTCGTCATGGTGCACAGCGTGACCAGGAGTGGGTTCTGCGCGGCATGGGCGAGCAGGGTGTGGAATTCGATGTCGAGCCTGAGTGATTCACTGGGGGAGAGGGTTTCGTTGGAGCGGGTGAGCACCTCGTCGAGCGCCAGCAGATTCGATTCCACGGCCCGCACCGCCGCCAGCTCGGCAATGCGCGGCTCGACCAGATCTCGTAGTTCGAGGGCGTAGCCGAGCTCGATATCCAGCGCGCCCAGCCCGTCGGCCAGATCGCCCGCCCGGCGCGGTGTCTCGCTGACCGTGCTGCCCTTGCCCTGCCGGCGTTCGATGAGCTTCTTGGATTCCAGCTCGAACATGGCCTGCCGCAACGAGGATCGCGACACGTTCATATTCGCCGCCAGCTCCCGCTCCGACGGTAGCCGATCCCCGGCCCGCAACTCGCCGCTGGTGATCAAGCCCTCCAGGTGGGCCGCGACCTCCGAGCTGACGCTGTGTGCGCGCCGCCGGAGCGGTGGAATCGATGCCGTCATCGCCCCGAGTTTAAATCCGTTCTCATTCAGGCCATTTCGGCTGCGTTAAACGACAGTTACGTTCGGTTTCACGCCCCGACGTCGGTCGTTCGCCTGGCTTATGGTCGGCACATCGGATGGTCCGACCACTGCCGGTCGGGTAGGAGAGGTAGTGATCGTGACGTCGATCGTGCGGGGATTCAGCCCGGCGTTTCCGGTGCTGCAGGCGGGCGAGGAACTCGGCGGGGACAGCGAGTATCTGGCGGTGGATCCGTCGGCGGTGCTGTGGGGGCGGCTGCCCCGCATCGGCGACCGGGCCGTGGCGACCGTCGAGGCCGGACGCAGCATTGTGGTCGATACCGTCAGCCACGAAGGGATTCTCGACGATCAGGGCTCGGACCCGGTGGCGTACTTCGGCCGCCACGGAGTGGAACGGGACCAGGTGCTGGCGGATGCGATCGAGGTGGCCTCGACCCGCAGCCGCGACTCGCTGGCGGGGCCGCACATCATCACCGGGCCGATCGCGGTGCCCGGAGCGCGGCCTGGCGACCTGCTCGCCATCCGCATCGACGAGCTGACCATGCGCGCGCCCTACGGCGTGGTGTCCACCCGGCACGCGCGCGGGGTACTGGCCAACCGGCTCGGCTTCGACGGCAATTACGGGCAGTTCTGCACGGTGGAATCCAGGGAAGGGGCATGGTTCGGGACCATGCCGATACACCCGGATCGGCCGCAGCACGCCAGCTTTCCGCTGCATCCGTTCCTGGGGATCATCGGTGTGGCCACCGATACGGACACCCGGGTGTCCTCGGTGCCGCCGGGACTGCACGGCGGCAATATCGACATCCGCCGACTGACCGCGGGCGCGACTCTGTTCCTGCCGGTGCAGGTTCCCGAGGCGCTGTTCTACATCGGCGACCCGCATTTCGCCCAGGGCAATGGCGAGGTGGCGCTCACCGCGCTGGAAGCTCCACTGCGGGCGCGGCTTACGGTGGACGTGATTCCCGCGGCGGACGTCACCGCCGGATTGGGAAGAACCGTCGGCCCGTTCGCCGCCGCCCACGGACTGCTCATACCGACCGGCCTGGACGAGAACCTGAACCGGGCACTCGAAGTCTGCGTCCGCAATGCCATCGAACTGGTGGTCTCACTATTCGATGCCGACCCTCAACAGGCATATCTATATTTGAGCGCCGCAGCCGATTTCAATATCTCGCAGGCCGTGGATCAGGTGCGAGGTGTGCACGGTGAGGTGCGGATCGCGGACTTCACCCATCACGCGGCCACCGAGCTGGCCAAGCGCGTCCTCGAGCGGGCCTGATGAGAATGGCGCGGACGGGTCAGGGTCGGGGGAGCCGCGAGGTGGAACGCGAATTCGATTCCACCGTATGGCGTGAGCGGGGAACACCTTTGGTCCGTGCCGCCGGAATGGGCGCACTGAGTGGGCACACGGTGGCGGTGAAGGATCTCTACGCCGTCGCCGGATTTCCGCTCGGCGGGGGCGTCGCGGACTTTCTCGGTGAACCGTCGACCGCGCACGCGGAGGTCGTCGCGCAGCTGCTCGCCGCCGGCGCGGACGTCACCGGCATCGCGCAGACCGACGAATTCGCGTACAGCATCACCGGTGGCAATGGGCGGTACGGTATGCCGGTGAATCCGGCGGCACCGCAGCGGATTCCGGGTGGATCGTCAAGTGGGTCCGCGGTGGCCGTGGCTCGTGGTGAGGTCAGTATCGGGCTGGGTACGGACACGGCGGGATCCATTCGGGTACCGGCGGCGTATCAGGGACTGTGGGGAATTCGGACCACGCACGGATGTCTGTCGACGGCCGGAGTGCTACCGCTGGCCCAATCCTTCGACGCCGTGGGCTGGATGACGCGAGACCTGGACACCTTGAAGGCGGTGGCCGATTGTCTATTGCCCGAACAAGGTTCGACACCGGCGCAACTCGTCGTCGATCCATCGTTGTGTGAACTGGCTGACGACGTTCTCTCGGCAGCGAGCCTCGATGCCGCGAAACGGATGGGTGCCGTTGAGACGAGCATGGACGCCGACCCCGAAGGTTGGTTCAACGCCTTTCGCACGGTCCAGGGCTTCGAGGCTTGGAGCAATCACGGCGAATGGATACGTGAACATCCTGGTGCGCTGGAACCCGAAGTGGCGCAGCGGTTCCAAGTCGCATCGACGATCACAGCGGAGCAGGCCGGTGCCGCTCGGGAAGTCGTGCGGACGGCCGCCGATCATCTTCGTGCCGCATTGCGGGATCGGATTCTTGTACTGCCGACGACGGCCACGCTTCCACCGGCTCGGTTGGCATTGCTCGAGACGCTGGAGTACGGGCGAACGCGCACTTTGTATTTGACTTGTTTGGCCTCTATCGCCGGTGCGCCTGCGGTCAATATTCCGCTGCTGAGTATTGATGGAATTCCGAGTGGTCTGTGTTTGATTGGGGCGCCTGGTATGGATCGTACCATTATCGATACAATTTCCGAAATTGGTTTGGATACTGGACAATTCGGGTTCCCAGAGTAAATGTGCGGCGGTAGAATTGATGTATGGATTCGAAGGGGGAAACATTCGACAGCTGTGGCCTCGTTGAATTGGAGGCTGCGGTCGCGGCCATTGTGGACCGCGTTGGCCATGGTGATCTGACGCTGTTCTTCGATCAGGATGTCGTGGCGTTGATGCAGCGGTTGGAGACCTGCCAGCGTCAGCTTTCGGCGTTGGGGTCCAAGCTGATCATCGAGGCGTCGGAGCGTTCTCTGCCTGAAACCTCCGGGGCCGGTTCGCCGGTCGCATTTCTGCGCCACACCCTGAACCTGTCGCGGTATGACGCCGCGACGCGCATCAAGATTGCCAAGCAGGTGGGGGAGTTCCGTCAGCTGACGGGGCATGTGGCCCCGCCAGTGCTCGAGGCCACCGCTGAAGCTTTTGAGGCGGGGGATATCTCACGTGATCATGTCCGCAACATCGTGGACGTCATGACTCATCTGCCTACCGATGTCCCGGCCGAGGCTCGCGTCGAGACCGAGCGGATTCTGGTGGACTACTGCCTGAAGGGCTGGCCCGATGACCTGCCGCGGATGGGGCGGGAGATCCTGGCTCGTCTCGATCCCGAGGGGACGGTGATCAGTGATGATGATCGTCGCCGTCGGCGTGGAATCCTGGTGGGGCGTCCGGGAGTTGACGGGATGAGCTGGATCGAGGGCTGGCTGACTCCGCAGTTGCGGGCGTTGTTGGATGCTTTCCTGGCTAAGTACGCCCGGCCGGGGATGTGCAACAGCGAGGACGCCGACAGCCCGGGCGTGAGCGACAAGCCGATCGAGTCGTCGGTTTTGGAGGCGGCGGCGCGTCGGGATCGTCGTGATGCGGGGCAGCGGGTGCACGATGCGTTCATGGCATTGCTGCAGCCGGGGCTGGATCTGCGCAAGCTCGGGTCGCATCGCGGGATGCCGGTGCAGGTCACGTTGTCAATGAGCCTCAATGACCTCGAGCGGGGTGCGGGTCTTGCGACAACCGCCTCCGGCGTTCAGATGTCGATCAACGAAGCATTGAAGATGGCGGGTGGGACCCGGCCGGTGCTTGTGATCCTGGACGACAAGGGAATTCCGTTGTACCTCAGCTACGGGCAGCGGCTGGCCACCTCGGGGCAGCGGCTGGGGTTGCTTGCGCGCGATCGGGGTTGCACCTTCCCCGGCTGTGACGTGCCCGCGGATATGTGCGCCGCGCACCACGTCACCGATTGGGTGAAGGGTGGGCCGACGGATCTGCCGAACCTGGCGCTCGTTTGCGATCACCACCACGCGTTGGTCAATGACAGCGTGAACGGGTGGCGGACGGTGATGCTGGGGAAGGACTCCCCGCATCGCGGGCGGATCGGGTGGATCGCGCCGAAGGCGTTGGACCCGAGCGGGGTTGCGCGAGTCAACGAGAAGCATCACGTCGGGCAGGTGGTCGCCACTGCGGTCGAATCGAGTTGCCGGGAGTGGGGTCAAACGGCTGCGTGAGCCCCGCTGCTCGTCTCACGCTGGCGTGCGCAGGGACGGGGAAGTGTGGTCACCTCGCCTGCCCTACCGCACTGGGGCTGACGCCGGGTTGGGAGCCGTCAGCCGCCGATCCCGGCCCACGGACTGCACGCATCACCTTCACAGACAACAGAACAAGAACCAAGACCCAAAGAACCAGGACTCAAAAGCTCAAGCCCTAGCGATCATTGACAACTCCACAGTGCCTCGTCCCACCC
>NZ_BAAFGR010000151.1:0-19594 GCF_041154655.1 Nocardia sp. JMUB6875 | reverse complement strand
GGGCTGGGTTGGGGGTCTGAACCTCTGGGTAGTGGTCGAAGAGGTGCGTGATCAGGGCGGTCAGGTGGTTCTCGGCTTCGTGGAGGCGGGCCAGGAATGAGGGGGCGCGGGGGGCTTCTTCGAAGAGGACTCGGTGTAGGCGCGGGTTGTCGAGGTGGTGGTCGATCGTGGTTCGGACGAAGAGGCGGAGGGTGTCCTCGAGGCGGGGTGGCAGGCCCGCGGCGATGCGATCGGTCAGCAGTTGGGCTCCGGCGTCGAGGTGGTCGTCCATCAACGCGCGCAGAATGGCGTCCTTGTTCGGGAAGTACTGATAGACCGAGCCGACCGAGAGGCCTGCGCGTTCGGCTATGTGGTTGGTGGTCCCGCCCGCGTACCCGCGTTCGGCGAAAACGTGAGCCGCCGCCTGGAGAATCCATTGCCGAGTCTGTTGGGAGCGTTCCTGTTTCGGCTGCTTACGCGCTCGATATCGATCCGTCGGCGCCATGCTCCACCCCCTGCGGATATGCGAGTAGTCAGGGCAGTTGATCGCTCGCAGAATTAGGTAAACCTAACACCGAAAGGGGTTGTTATGCGCACGGTTCGAGTCGAATCTGTTCTGCCTGCCAATGTCGACCAGGTCTGGTCCGCGATGCTGTCACCCGCCACCTTCGCATACGTATGCCGAGGCCTGTTCGCCGTTCCCGCTGTGGCGGGCCGGATCGAACCGCTGCGGGCGGGCGACCGCGGCACGGGCTGGCTGTTCGCATTCCATGTGCTTCCCGCCTACCGGCACACCATCGAGGTAATCGAGGTCGACGCGCCCACCCGCACGATCCGCACCCGCGAGCGCGGAGGTGTCCTCCGCTCCTGGGACCACACCCTCCATGCCGAACCAATCGATGAAAATACCTGCACATACAGCGATTCCGTCGATATCGACGCTGGCGTCCTCACACCGGCCGTCGCCAGAATCGCGACCGCGATCTACCGCTACCGGCACCGCCGCTGGCAAAAACTCGTTCATACCGAAGAGTTCTCGACGCTGGCCTAGGCTGCAGCGGAGCAGATCGTTTTACATCGGTGGGGAGTTCGTCATGTCCGGTCCGCAGAGCCCGCAGCAGCCGTATCGAGGGGGCGGGCAGCCGTATCCGCAGTATGGCTATGGTCCGTATCCGTATGGTCCGTCGCCGGTCCCGCCGTCGTCCAGGTCGGTGACGGCGATACTGGCGGCCGTTTTGAGTCTGCTGGGCGGGGCTCGGGCCGTACTCGGTTCTCTCGCATTGCCTTTGATGCAAACCGATCCGGACCTCGACCCCAGCGGGTTCTGGGGCAGGGTGAAGCTGTTCTTGCTGGTGGCTGTGGGGTTTGGGGTGCTGTTGCTGGTTGGGGGGATTCTGATGTTGATGCGGAAGCGGATCTCTCAGGTGCTGTTGGGGATCGGGGGCATCGGGACACTTGTCAGTTCGATCGGGCTCACGATCGCCATGCACAACCACTTCGTTCGGGACTATGGCGGCGACAATGTCTCGGTGAACTGGGATTTCACCATCTTCGGGATCATCGGCGCCGCGTTCAATGTCGCCCAATTGGTGCTGACGTTCTGGCCCAGCACCTCGCGGTGGCTGGCCAATAAGGCTGCGGCCTAGAGGGACATCTTGCCGTTGTCGACGGTGTAGATGGCGCCGTGGACGGCGGAGGCTTCGGGGGAGCAAAGAAAGGTGATCACGTTGGCGACCTGGGCGGGGTCCATCAGGCCTCGGGCGGCAGCGATTTTCATGATGAGGGTGTAGTCGGGGTCTTCGGGGAAGGTGAAGTTCTGGACCATGGGGGTGGTCATGCCGCCGGGGCAGACGCAGTTGATGCGGATGCCCTTGGAGTCGAATTCGAGGGCCATCGCTCGGGTCAGGCCGATGAGGCCGTGTTTGGCGGCGCAATAGGCGGCGGAGTAGGCCTGGCCTTCGAGACCGGCGATGGAGGAGACGTTGACTATGCAGCCGGAGCGGTCGAGGAGGTGGGGGAGAGCCGCCCGGGAGAGGTAGAAGGGGGCGCTCAGATTGATGGCGAGGTCGTGCTGCCAGTCGGCGTCGGTGACCTCGGCGGTGTGGCGCATGGTGTGGGCGCCCGCCGCGTTCACGAGGATGTCGAGGCCGCCGAAGCGGTCGACGCAAGCCTCGACGACCTCGGTGGCGGCGGCGGGGTCGGTGAGATCGGCTGCCAGCCAGGCGGTTTCGTCTCCGTCCTGGAGGGCGGACTCGAGGCGGGCCTTGTCACGGCCGACACCGAACACCTTCGCGCCGCCCTCGCGCAGCTGCCGGGTCACCGCCTCACCCAGCCCGGAGGACGCTCCGGTCACGACCGCGACGCGGCCCTCGAAGCGCCCGGAATCGGTGCCAGCCATACCTTCTCCAATCCATGACCCGGGCGGTCCTGGAACGCCGCCCGTGTAGAACGTGTTCCAAAATAGCCCGACTTGGATCAGACAGTGACGGTGTTGCGGATGGTGATGTTGCCGCACGCATTGCGGGCCTGGATGTCCACGGTGTCCTGCGCCCCGGCGGCCGGAGCCAGCTGGTTGTGGACCGCGCCCTTGGGAGTATTGGTCTCCAGGCGGGCCGCGCTGCCGGGGTGGATGCCGACCTCGATCTCACCGGTGGAGACCTCCAGCCGCAGAACGCCGCGCGCCGCCTCGCCGATGTGGATGTCGCCCTTGGCGATCTTCGCGGTGACCGAACCCTGCGGCTGCTCCACGACGATGGTGCCCATGGACAATTCGAGTTCGCTGTCGCCGAGCGGGCCGATGCCCACCAGGTGACCGACCGCCGCATGCGCGTTCACCTGGGAACCGGAGGGCACCCGGACGGTGACCGCCAGCGACGGGTTGCCGCCGAACGGGGCATGGGCGCGCCAATTCTTGGGCGCCTTCACCGACACCGTGCCGTCGGCGAAGGAGACCTCGGTCTGCTCGGCGGCCCGCACATCCGCCTTCTTAGCGGCATCGGCGGGCTTGACCTCGACGATGGTGTCGGTGCGATCGGAGGCGATCACGGTGATGTCGGCCGAGCCCAGCTCGATGGCGAGGGCGATGGGTTCGGGGGTCTGGAAGGTGGTCATTGTGAGCTCCTGCGGTAGGTGAATCAGTTGGTATGCCGGCTACTTTCACCGGCCCGACTGACACCGCCCTGACATGGCCCTGACGCACCTCCTGACACCGAATCAACCGAGGTTGCGCTCCAACAGCAGGTTCAGCACCTCCGGGAACTGGTCCGGAAAGTCCATCGGGATGATGCCGAAGTGCGCGGGCTGCCCGCGATGCGCGGTGAGATACGCCTCGACCTTGGGCATGATGGCGGCGGCATTGTCCTTGGGCCAGGCATTGTCGGCGAAGCTGGTGAAATTGATGTACTGCAGCGTGTTCGAGGGGTCGCCGGCCGCCTTGTCGAAGCAGTCGCTGACATAGCCGAACTTGTCGCCGCCGGAGGAGCCGGTACCGGAACCGGACTTGGAGGAGCCGAGATCTGAAGAGCCGGAATCCAATCCGGCCAGCCCGCGGTTCTTGTACCGGTCCTGGAGATAGAAGCGATCCGTGGTGAAAACCCCGTTATCGCCGCCCGGCCATTGCAGACAGCCCAGCGAGTTGCCGAACTGCGCGATCAGAATGATCCGCCCGCGCACCTCGCCGAGGGCCGGAATGCGGTTCTCCATCCAGAACAGCGAACGGTAGCCCTTGGTATCCAGGTAGCCCTTGAAGATCCGCTCGAAGTCCGCGCCGACATCGTTAGTGGTCCCGTCCTCCTTCTTGACCCGCATGATGATCACCTCACCGGGATTGCGGGACAGGAACGTCCGGCACTGATCCAGCACGGCATCGAACGTGATGCCCTGATAGAACCCGGAGTGATAGACCCCGAACGAGTCGGAGGTGTGCCCCTGCAGCCCGTTGCAGCGGATATCCAGGAACCGGATCCCGTGCGCGAATTGATCGGGCAGCGACCAATTCTGGGTGTGCGCCCATTCGGTGCCATTGGCCGGATCGACCGCACAGGAGTCATGGGTGCCCGGAATGGTCAGCCGCAACAGCGAGGTCGCGTCCGACAGCGCCGACATCCACGCCTGCGGCGGCGCGCCGACGGTCCGCGGATGCGGAACCGCCTGCGCCGCAGTACCGGTCAACGCGGTGGCGGCCGCGCCGACGGCGGCGGCCAGGGTGGTGCGGGCGAAGTCTCTCCGGGTCAGGCTCATAGAGCGGGGAGCCTAACCTGGACGCGAGACCAAGATCGCTGGTTTACCGGAATTACTGGGCTTCGAGATTCACCGTGATCGTGGTCCACCCGCCGACATGGATGCGATCCCCGTCCCGCAACGGCACCGGCGTCTTCGGCGGGATCGGATCCGGGCTGTCATTGAGGCAGGTGCCGTTGGTGGACCCCAGATCGGTGACCGTCACACCCTCCCCGTCGATGTGCAGAATCGCGTGCGACCGCGATACCGCGATATCTGCCGGAGCGATCGACAGATCGATATCCGGATGCACCCCCTGCGACACACTCCGCTTGCCGATCAGAATATTGGGCCCCGTCAAGGCGATTCGCCGATCCGGGTAGTAGTCGGGAAAGTCGACCCGCTCCAGATCGGGCCCCTTCTGCGCCCGCATGCGCTCGTAATGGGCCGGATCCGCGGACACGGTCGCGACCCACACCGTCTCGGTGGTGTTCACCACCGTCGACTCCGGCTCACCCCGCTCCGCGACCGGAAGGACCGGCGGCGCGGGCATTTCCGAATCGTGCCCGCAGTTCTCGCAGAACCGCCCCTCCGCGGGCGCCCCGCACTCCGGGCACAGCGTGGTCGGCAGCACCGCGCCCAGCTGCACGCCGATCGGCGCCCCGCAGATATCGCAGTAGTCCGTCGCGGTCGATTCGTGTCCCTCGGTGCAGAACGCCATCACGGTTCCTTGCGGACGCGAGCCGTTTTCGTCGAGCGCACGCTGAGCACCATCGCGTCCTCGTCGGCGCCGGGCCGCAGCCGGACCGTGCCGGTGCGCGGATCCACCACGTCGACCACGCTGAGCAGCAGCTTGGCGGTGTTCTCATTGCCGGACGAGGTGGCCAGGTGGTAGGCCCGCTGGAGTTTCGCGGTGGCCGTGGCCTCGTCGCCGTGCTTGCGGGCGGTGAGTCCCTCCTGCACGGCCTGGGCCAGTTCGGCCTGCCCGGTGTAGTGGGCGACCCGGCGGCTGATGCGCGCCGACTTGTCGGTATCGGTGGTCCAGGTGGCCTTGACCAGACCCTGCCCGAGAATCTCGCCGTCGGCCAGCACGCTCACCCGCGCGGCCAGCTTCTCCCGGTCCGGCGCGGCCGGTTCCAGTTCCAGCTGCACGTGATAGTCGCGATCCTCGGCGCCCCAGGCGCCCAGCGGGTATTCGCCCACCTGCGGCCCGAGCTCGGTGCGCCGCCCGGTGAGATCCTCGATGAACGGCGCGACCTGCTTGACGAACACGATCCGCGTGCCCACCGGCGTCCACATGCGCAGCGTCAGATCCGGAATCGCCTTGGCCATCGAGGTTTCCATCATCGACGCGAAATCCTGGGCCAGCAGATCCGGGGACGGCGCGATATCGACGGTGCCGTGCAGCGCGGACCCGATGGCCCGCAGTTCCTTTTCCTCCCAGTCGAATCCGACGCCGCGGCAGTCACAGGTGAACACGCCCTCCGACGCCCGGA
The DNA here is from genome assembly GCF_041154655.1 of Nocardia sp. JMUB6875. Taxonomy (NCBI): domain Bacteria; kingdom Bacillati; phylum Actinomycetota; class Actinomycetes; order Mycobacteriales; family Nocardiaceae; genus Nocardia; species Nocardia sp. JMUB6875. Next base: position 13,901 of record NZ_BAAFGR010000151.1, on the reverse strand, counting down.
TCTCCCGCGCCAGCTGCTCGGGCTTCTCGTGCTCGTTCTTGCCGTCGGTCAGCAGGATGGCGTGCACCATCGCCCCCGGATGCTGTTGCGCGATCAGCCGCGACAACCCCAGCCAGGTGCCCATGGCGGTGCCGCCGTGCGGGGACAGCTTGTCGAGGGCGTGCCGCGCGTTGGCCCGCTCCTGCCGGCTGGCGATCGCCGAGGCCCCCTGGCGCGGATATACGACCTGCGCCTTGTCGGTGCCCTCGACGATGGCGAAGCGGGTCCCGTCGGGCATGACGTCCAGCGCCGCGAGGGTGGCCCGGCGCGCGTGCGCGAATTTGTCGGAGCCGCCCATGGATCCGGAGGTGTCGATGATCAGGATCTCCACCCGATCCTGCGGCGTGGCGGCGACCACCAGTTCGTCGGTGGCCTCCACGGTGACGATGGCGTCGACGATGCGCGCCCCCTCGGCGAGGAACTCGTTCTGGTCGACGGCGACCGAAAGGCCTTTGTTCTCAGCGGAAGTCACGGGGTGTCTCCTGTTGATGCTCGGGACGGTACAGGTACGAGGGCGACGGTGATGTTGTCCTTCCCGCCCGCCCCCAGTGCGTGCTCCACCAGGGCGCGCGCCGCCGGCAGGGCGGGCAGCGTGCCGGTGAAGCGGGACAGGGCCGCCGCTTCGGGCAGGTAGTTCCACAGCCCGTCGCTGCACAGCAGCAGCACGCCGGGCTCGGTGGTGCGCAGGGTCCGAACGCAATTGGCGGACCACTGGTGTTCGCTGTCGGCGCCCAGCCAGCGGGTGAGCACGTGCGCGTGCGGGCCGTCCATGGCGGTGTCGGCGTCCAGCAGGCCGTTGTCGACCATGGCCTGGGCCAGGGTGTCGTCGACGGTGAGCCGCTGCGGGTCGCCGGAGAGCCAATAGGCCCGGCTGTCACCGACATTCGCGACGGTGACGACCGCGCCGCCGTCGGCCTCGAACTGCACGATGGCCGAAACATAGGTGCACGACGGCGATTTGCCGTCCGGCGTCCCGACCGCCTTGACCGCGGCCGCGGCGGCGGTGAGCCCGGCCATCACACAGTCCTCGGCGGGCAGGTCCTCCGACAGCGCGGTCAGGCAGGCGTCCAGGCCCGCCCGGACCGCCGCGCCTGAGGCCGCCTGCGGATCCTCCGAGGTCGAGACCCCGTCGCAGACGGTGATCACCGCCGCGGCGGGCCGCTCGGGATTCGCGCCCTCGACGACCGCCGCGGCGACCGCGTCCTCGTTGCGGGCGTGCAGCAGCCCGCGATCGGTGACCAGGCAGGTGGTGCCCAGATCGGCCTCGAAGCGATCCCGCTCCGGCCCGAGTTCACCGCAGGACGAGCAGTACCCGTCCGGATCGAATTCGGTGCCGCCGCAACCGGTGCAGTCGGTCGCGGGACTGGATTCGAAGGTGGCGGTCGTCCCCGACACCGGGTCCATGCGTGCATTGCGGGCGGCCTCGGCGACCGGCACGGTCGAGCCGGAGCCGGGCCGGAATTCCTTGGGCGGCAGTGCGATCAGCCGGACGCCGAGCTTGCGGCCGCAGGCCTCGCAGAAGCGGTCGGTGTCGGCGGCGAAGGTGCCGCAACCGGGGCAGCGGGCCGTCACAGGACGGTCCTCGGGCGCAGCACATTGGCCTGCTCCACCAGGGCGATGCGTTCCCACATGTCCTCGGTCTCGTGCGCCAGGTCGCGATAACAACGTTCCAAACCGGTGCGTACCCCTTGTTGATCGAGCGCCACTCCCAGCAGCGGGGAGTGGTCGGTGGGCACCCTGCCCAGGCGCAGCCAGCGCAGCGCCGCGTCCAGGACCCGCATCCGCGCCTGTGCGGCACGGTATTTCGAGTCGAGCGTGAGATTAGCGATGCGCTTGCCCGCGTCGCGAACCAATTGTTCGGTGAGCTGATCGGCCTCCGGCACGTCGAGCAAGGTCTCCACCGCGGTGACCCCGGCCTCGGTGTGCACGGCGGAGGCGGCGTCGACCTGATCGAGCACCTCGACGGCCCCGGCCCGGTCGCTGACCGCGCGCCGTACACGCGCCGCCCCGAAGGCCGCGCTGGTGAAGGTGCGATCGGTGCGCCAGACCATGTCGTAATAGCGTGCCGCGCGCTCGCGCGCCGGGCCGGGATCGTTGCCGTTCGAGTTGACGGCCATGAGTTCCGCTGTCACGGCCAACGCCAGCTTGGGAGCGGCCTCGCCTGGCAGGGCGCTGTAGAGGGCGTCGAATTCGGCTGCGGCGGCGGGCCAGTCGCGTTGCAGCAGCCGGGCCTGGCCCGCGAACCAGGCCAAACGCCAGTCGCCCTCCAAGGTGTCGGCCACCTCGTCGAGGCGGCGCAGGGCGTCGTCGGCATCGCCGAATTCCAGTGCGGCACGGATCAATCGGAGCGGAATCTCGACCGATTCCTCGCGGCCGGTGACCACCGAGGCCAGACCCGCGGTGATCTCGCGCTCGAGATCCTCGGGGGTGACCGCGCTGGTGGAGGCGAGCAGGGCCGCACCGCTGTCGCTGGGATCGACCAGCGGAACCGGCAGTGCCGCAATGATCTTCCGCGGATCGTCGGGCACCCGGTCGCCGACGCCGAACACCGCACGCGGCGGCGCGAACCGGGTCGACAGCCCCGGGCGCGGACGGCCGTCCTCCTCGGCCAGCACCTCGCGCAGAATCCCGGTGAGCTGATCGCTCATCTCGGTCATCGACGTGAAGCGGGCGTCGGGATCGGCGTCGGTGGCGCGCACCAGGAATCGGTACAGCGATTCGTGCCGCGCCATGAGCGGTTCGGTGTCCGGACCCGGCAGCGGACCGAGCTCGCCGTTGACCGGCGGGATCCGCATGACCAGCGCCGCCAGCGTCCGCCCCACCGTGTACACCTCGGAGGCGATGGTCGGCCCGGTGTGCGCGATCTCCTTGGCCTGGTATCCCGGTGTGCCGTAGATGGTTTCGGTCTGATCGTGCAGCGGTATGACCGCACCCAGGTCGATGAGCTTGAGCTGCTCCTCGGTCTGCATCACATTGTCGGGCTTGAAATCGCAGTAGGCGAGCCCGTGATCGTGCAGGTACTCCAGCGCGGGCAGCATCTCGAGGATGTAGGCGATGGCGCGCGCGGGCGTCAGATACCGCTGATCGACCGTGCGCTGTTCGCGCAGCAGCTGTTTGAGCGACTTGCCGCCCACGTACTCCATGACGATGTAGCCGACCGGCTTGCCGTCGGGCCCGGTGTCCTCGGCGAAGTTGTAGATCCGCACGATATTCGGGTGATCGACCTGCGCCAGGAACCGCTTCTCGGCGACCGCCGCCCGCATGGCGTCCGCGTCGCCGGTATTGAGCAGACCCTTCAAAACCACGGGCCGATCGTCGACCTTGTGATCCACCGCCAGATAGATCCAGCCCAGTCCGCCGTGCGCCAGCGGTCCCAGCACCTCGTACTGGCCGCCCACGATATCGGTGCGGGACAGCTTGGGGGTGAAGGAGAATCGCGTGCCGCAGTGCGGGCAGAAACCCTCGGTGCGACCGGGCTTGCCGTCGCGGCTGCGGCCGACCGGGCGCCCGCACTTGCCGCAATCGCGATGATGTTCCGGCACCTCGGGGTCGGTCAGGACGGCCTCGGCGGGATCCTTGCGCGGCACCGACGGTACCTTGACCATGCCCGCGCCCAGGCGTCCGCGACTGCCGCCGGTGGATCCGGATCGCCCGGTCTTCACCGACCGCCCGCTGCGGGAGGCCCCGGCGCTGCGCGTCGATCCGGGGCTGCTGACCGTCGCTCCGACGCCGGACGGCGAATGCCCGGTGTCGCGTGCGGTGGTGGCCATCGCCGACGCCGGGACGGGCGCGCTTCCGCACACATCGCAGTAGCCGTCGACAATCGTTCCGGTGCAACCGGGTTCGGCACACCGATCCGAGGGCGCGGAGACCGTCTCCGCCTCGCCCGCGTCGCCGGAGGCGGTCGCGCCGCCCGCCGCCGGGGCGGTGCCGCAGACGGTGCAGTATCCGTCCTCGATGGTCCCGGTGCAGCCGGGTTCGGTGCAGTTCATGATCGCCTCCCCGTTTTCTGCACGATGAGTTGTCGATAATCGGTAATGGCCCGCGTCACCGCGGCCAGATCGCAGGGCCGCCGCGAGAGCAGCCCCGCCGCGATTCGGCTGGAGGCCAGCACATCCTGGTCCTCGCCGACACCAAGTCGCGCGGCCTTGGCGCGATAGGAACTGAAGCGGCCCTTCAGTTCCATGCGCCGGTCGAGCAGCCCCTGGGCCAGTTGCTCGTTGCGATTGGCCGCCTCCAGGGCCGCGGCCAGCCGGTGCCGCAACTCCCACAGCGCGGTCGGTGCGGGCGGATTGGCTTCCAGCGCCGTCAATTCCGCCCCGTAGACCGCGCTGTCGTCGGCCTGCCGGGGCAGCGGCGCGGCCAGAATGGTCCGCTCCACCTCGACCCGCGCATGGTCCGCGCGCTCATAGGTCCGGCGCAACGTCTCCACCCGCGCCCGCACCTGCTCGACCGCCCCGTCCCAATCCGCCGACATGGCACGCAGTTCGGTGAGCACCGTCGTCGCCTCACGCATCCGCCGGGCCAGGTCGGTCAACCGGCGATCGAGCACATCCGGCCCGAGTGCCAGCGGATCGGTGGCGACCTGGGTGGCCAGCACATCCATTTCCTCGGCGAGCGACCGCAATTCGGGAATCGAGGCGCCGACCCGGTCCAGCTCCGCCTGCAGCGGCGCGATATCGGACATGACCCGGTTGTTCACCGCCTCGACCGCGTCGAGCACCGTCACCACCATCGGGAACGCCGCCCGCATCCGATCCAGCATCTCCGCGATGCCGATCAGCTCCACCATTTCCCGCGGCCCGCCCAGCGACCGCTGCGCCATCGGGATGGTGTGCCGCGCCACCTCGACCGGCCGCCCGCGCAACAGCTGGGTCAGCTCCTCGCGATCCAGCGCGTCCAGCCGCCGCCGGGCCCGCGCCGCCTTGGCCCGATCCAGCACGGTCCCCAACCGGCCGAAGTCCTCCCACATCGCCTCCAGCGCCGCGCGCGCCGGCGCCCACCGCTGCTCGGTCACCCCGATCGGAGGGAACCGGCGCAGCAGCACCAGCCCGGGATGCTTGTCCAATTCGACCAGGGTGGCCGCGATGTGCTCGATTTCGCGTGCCCGCTCGGCGATTTCACGATCTATTTCGGCGACGCTGAGAATGTGCCCAGGATTCCCGTGCATGGCCGGCTCAATCGCTGTATCGGGGCGCCGGCGGACCATTGGACGGACCGAGCACGCTCAAACGCTCGTTGTAGAGCCGCTGCCAGGTGCCGTCATTGCGGATCCGCTCCAGCACGCCATTGACGAAACGCACCAGATCGGTCTTGTCCTTCTGGATTCCGATGGCGTAGTTGTCCGCCGCCATGGCCCCGCCGACGACCTCGAGATTGGGATCCTGGATCTTCAATCCGTACAGCAGCGGCAAATCGGTGCTGGCGGCGTCGACTTCCCCCTGCTGCAGCGCGGTCAGGCAGTCCAGCCAATTCTCGATGCCGATCACGATGGGGCGCTGGGGAAGTGCGAACACCGCGTCCAGCGTCGTCGAATTGGGAATGCCGCAGACCTTCTTGCCACCCAGATCCGCCGCCGACCGAATACCCGACCCCTTGGTGACCAGCACCCGCTGATCGGTATCGAAGTAGACCGACGAGAACTGGATGTCCTGGCGTCGCGCACAGGTCGGGGTGAAGCTCTGCACCACCATATCGACGTCGCCCTTGGCCAGTGCCTGCACCCGATTCGAGGTCTCGATGGGCCGCAGCTCCACCCGATTCGGATCGCCGAACAGATCCCGGGCCACCTCGCGCGCGATGTCGATATCGAAGCCCTCGATATCGCCGGTGGCGGGATTGCGGTAGCCGAACAGGAATTCGTTCTGGTTCACCCCGACCCGGATCTTGCCGCTGGCGACGATGTTGGCCATGGTCGACCCGGCGGGCATGGCGCCCGGCTGCGGTTGCGCGCCCTGCGGGCGCAGACTCGCGAGCGGGTTGCACGACATGTCGGCGCGCTGACTTGGAGTGGGCGTGAGCACCTTCGCGCCCACCGGCAGCCGGTTCTCGGGCGGCAGCTGGAAGGGCTCGGCGGCCGGGGTCGACCCGCACGCCGCGGCCAGCAGCGCCACGGCCGCCACCAGTAGCATCCGCATCCGCGTCTTCACAGGAACTCCTTCAACCGCGGCCACACCCCGATGACGATGGCGGCCGTCGCGGCCAGCAGCAGCGCCAGCGTGCCGATCGGGCTCAGGGTGAGGGCATTTCCGGCTGTGTTCACATCGTCGCGCACTTCCTGGCGCGTGCGCTCGAGTTCGGCCTTCAGGGCCTCGTCGAGTGCGGTGAACTGGGCCGCGGAACCGGTGCCGTCGGCCTTGATCGACTGGTCGACCGCCCCGCGATAGTTGTTGCTGAGATAGGCGGCCACCTCCTTCCGATGGCCGTCCTGCCAGCCGGAGAAGGCCTTGCTCGCGGGCGAATCCGCGCGCAGCAGACCGGTCAGGTCCGCGCGCAGCTGATCGCTGCTGGCGGCGAAGCGCTGCTCGCTGGCGTCCAGATTGCCGCGGGTGATCAGCTGCAGGGTTTCCTCGGTGCGGGCCTGCTGGGCCAGAATCCGGGCCTGCGCCAGCTTTTCGAAGCGGGCGGTGGCGCCGGTGTCGATGGCCTCCGACGCCGCGATGGTGGTGGCCAGGATCCACAGCAGCGCCAGCACGGTCAGCCCGGCCGCGGTCACCACGCCCGCGTTGACCCAGCGGTTGGTGCGCCGCAGCAGCACCCACGAGCCCGCGCCGCAGGCGGCCAGCAGGAGCACCAGCAGACCCGAGGCCCACAGCGGCAGCCCGGTGATCGCGTCCTGGTCGCCGTGCAGCTGGTTCAGGCGAATGGTCTGCAGCTCACCGGCGTTCTTCAGGATGGAGCCCTGCATGAGCGCCGAGGCCTGCCGCAGATACGCCGAACCGACCGGCAGACCCTGGCGGTTGTTGGCCCGGGCGTCCTCGACATAGCCGGTGTAGGTGGGCAATTCGGCCGAGATCTTGCCGAGGATCTCGCGCGTGCGGGTGTCGGAGGCGCCGGTGGTGGCCTCCGCGAGCGCGGCCGCGGCATCGGTGAGCGCGTTCTCGTAGCGGGTGCGCACCTCGTGCGATTCGACGCCGCCGGAGAGGTAGGCCGTGGAGGCCGCGGCGTCGGCCGTCGACAGGGCGACGTAGAGCCGTTGCGCGGCATTCGCCAGCGGTTCGGTGTGCGCCAGCGCGGTGTCGTGGCGAGAGATCTTGGCGCTCTGCGCGTTCGCCGACACCAGTCCGGCGATCAGCGCGAGCAGTGCGAGGGCGGCGCCCACCGCACCGATGACACCCGGCGCGGTGCGCGCGAAGCGTCGCGTCCACTGCGCGGCATTGCGCATGGTCGCCGGAAGACGACTCCTCAACCTCAATCCCCCGTTTGGTATCGATGACCGGGTGAACCGGCCGGTGCTCCCCGTAGCCAGATCGTACGGGAGTGATCGCACCCTGTCACTCGAGTTCCAACCGGTCGGAATTTATTGGGGAACCGTTCATTTCGAATGCACGTGCATTCGCGCGCGAGACCACGAAATCCAGATTTAACCGCGCGTAATCGCCGGGAAACGTTCCGGCACAACACTTGGTTCACCCGATGTGACGCTAGACACCTTATGCCACAACATAATTTAGTGCTGGAGCGGGTCTGGTGCCTGCCCGCCCCGCGGTGAGGTAGCGCTGAAAAATGGTCCCGTATCCCGAGTGGCTGAACCCGGGCGACAATGCCTGGCAGTTGGTAGCCGCGACCCTCGTCGGTCTGATGAGCATACCCGGTATCGCGATCTTGTATGGCGGTCTGGTGCAACGCAAATGGGCCGTCAATACCATGCTCATGGCATTCACCGGATTCTCGCTGGTCCTGGTGGTGTGGGTGCTGTGGGGCTTCAAGATGGGGTTCGGCGAGCCCATCAAGCTCGGTCCAGGAATATTGCGGGCCGCAATAGGTAAACCGCACACCGTACTGGGATCGAATAATCAAGAGCAAGCGGTTATTCCGCTGCTCGACGGGCTCATGCCGAACTTCCGGTTCTCCGAGACCACACTGGTGTACTTCCAGTTCGTGTTCGCGGCGATCACGCCATTGCTGTTCCTGGGCAGCGTGATCGGGCGGATCAATTTCAAGGTCTGGCTGATCTTCGTTCCGCTGTGGTCGACGCTGGCCTACTCGGTCAACGCCTTCCTGATCTGGGGCGGCGGCTGGTGGTCGCAGATGGGGGCGCTGGACTATTCCGGCGGGTACGTCATCCACTTGGCCGCGGGCACCACGGGTTTCGTGGCGGCCGCGGTCATCGGGCCGCGGCTGGCGCGCGACCGCGAACGCGCGGTGCCGAACAACCTGCCCATGGCCGCGGCCGGGGCGGGCATCCTGTGGCTGGGGTGGAACGGCTTCAACGGCGGTGACCCGTACTTCTCCGGATCGGATGCCTCACTCGCGGTGATCAATACGAACCTGGCGACCGCGTGCGCGGTGCTGGCCTGGGTGGTCTGGGACATGCTGGCGGGCCCGTCGCGGCGGCCCAACTTCCTGGGCGCGGTCAACGGCATGATCGCCGGTCTGGTCGCCATCACCCCGGCGGCCGGTTTCGTGAACAGCTTCGCCGCCATGATGATCGGACTGATCGCCTCGACGCTGGTGTGGCTGTCGTGGAACAAGCTGGGGCGCACCCGGTTGTTCCGCAAGGTCGACGACACCCTCGGCGTGGTCCACACCCACGGCGTGGCCGGTCTGGCGGGCGGCCTGCTGGTCGGCGTGTTCGCGGACCCGCACATCAAGGTGTACCTGGGCACCGGCGGCGCACCCGACGCCACCTACGGCGGCTGGCTCTACGGGCATCATCCGAAACTGCTGCTGTGGCAGGCGGGTGCGGCGGCCACGGTCATCGTCTGGGATGCCTTCGTCACCTTCGTGATCCTCAAGGTGCTCAGCCTGTTCATGAGCCTGCGGATGTCCGATGACGTGCTCGAGACCGGCGATATCGGAGCCCATGAGGAAGAGGCGTACCCGGACGACACGCTCGTGCACGCGCAATCGCCGGCGCTGCGAAAGCCGCCGCCACGACCGCAAGCGCCGGTGGAACAGGACGGAGCGGAGATTCCGGCCAAGGAATCCTGATGTCGGCGCCGCTGCACCTGGGCGGCCTGATCGGTGACCACATCATGGACCCGGGCGGCGGCGCGGACGCGAAGCTGTTGACGCTGGTGGTGCCGCCCGGCCTGTTCGATCAGATCAAGCAGGCCCTGGCCGCCTTCGGGGTGCGGCGCATGGTGGTCACCCAGGTCTACCGGGTGGACGACCGCGACAATCGCGTCGAGAGCTATCGCGGGCAGCGGTTCGAGACCGATGTCAGTGCGGGACTGCGGGTCGAATTGCTGGTCCGGGCAGAGGATGTCACCGATCTGGTCCGGATGATCGGGCGGATCGGGACCAACCACCGGTCCTCGAACATCCAGATCTGGATGACCGACGCCCGGCGGTTGTGAACGGTGCGAAGCCCGGTCGCCTTCGCGAAATCGATTGCCGAGCTCCCGCCCCGATCGTAAGGTCGGGGCGGGAGTCGTGGCGTGAACGCGCGGCAATTCACCGGTGGGAGTTCGAGTTTGGCAGTGCGGTTGGCCTTCGGTGTGATCGCGGACCGGGATCGGCGGGCCTGGCTGATCGAGACGGGTGAGGAGGTCGGCCATGACGGGCCCGCGGGCGCGGCCGTGGTGCTGGGGGCGCGCGACAGCGATCCGGCGCGGGTGGCGATCGCCTGCGCGGATCTGGCCGGGCTGGTGGAGGCCGGGGGCACGGTGATCGCCGGTGCCGGAATCGATCTCGGCGAGGGATTCGTCTCGGCGCGGCTGGCCGGGGCCACCGGTGATCGGCGCGACGCGGTCATCGCCGCGCTACGGGTGCTCAAGCTGGGTGGCGCGTGGCGGCTGGGGGAGCGCACCGCCACACTGGTGGCGTTGTTCGGGGTGGCCGCCACCAAACCGGTCGGGGCGGCGGCGGAGCAGGCGATCGGTGAGGGTCGGTGGGCCGCGGTCGTTCTGGCGTCGGCGGCGGCCGATGTGCTCGGGCCCGAGCAATTGGTGCGGGTGCTGGCCTTGCGGACGCCCGACGGGGTCGATCCGATGCCCGAGGGTGTGCCGTCGGTGCTGGCCGCGAATCTGCGCCGGGTGCTCGAACAGTATTCGGGCCCACGGCGTCTGGAGTTGCTGCTGGACCTGTGGGAGCAGGTCTGCGCCGGGCAGCTCGCCGGCCTCGCGCGGGCGCGGCTGGCCGCATCGCACGATCTGACGGTGCTGGAGCCGCTGCGCGCACGCTACCGGCAGTTCGCCGAGGCCCAGGCCATCGAGCTGGTGCAGGATCACGACTATCGGCCCTTCACGGTGCTGCACGCGATCCAGTTCCGGCCCACCTGGCGGAACTACTGGAAGCACTGTGTCGAACGGCTGATCCAGGACGCGCTGGCGGCGACGGTGCTGCTGCGGGCCGCGGTCGCGGTGCACGAGCACGGCGCGGACGTCGGAATCGCGCGGGTGCGCGGCGAGCTCGAGGCCGTCTCGGCGCTGTTAACGCGCAGCGAGATCAACAAGGCCCGGCGTCCGGTCGGCGAGCTGACCACCTTGCCCGCCCGGCCCATCGGCCATGTGCGCGAGATCGATACCGCGCTGCGGCAGCAGCAGCTGCGGGGCGCGGCCTTCGAACGGTTCCTGCGCACCCGGCTGTGCACCGCGCTCGCGTACGCGACCATCGTGCAGGACGAGGTCGTCGATCTGCTCCGGTACGCGTTGCCCAGGGAATCGCTGCCCGAGACCTGGGATTCCGGCTCGCTGCGGGCTTGGCGTGCGGCGGCGGGTTACACCGCACGGCATTCGCCGCAGCACTGGCACTGTGAACCGTTGGTGCGCAAGCGCGATCAGCCGAGCCTCGCCGATCGGCTCGATGAGGACGCGTCGGCCGTCGACCTTGGTTGCGATCTGCTCTGGCTGGCGGACCTGGCCGACGCCATGGCCCGGGCGCTCGGGCATGCCGGTGCGGTTTCCGTGCCCGCGTATCGGGTACCGATGTTCGATACGAATCCGCCCGCGCCGCAACCGGATCCGCTCACCCCGCGCACGGAGTCGATCCCGCTCGCGGTGGCCGGGGCTGCGCAGCTGCTGGCCCTCGGCGCGGCAGCGCCGAGCCGGTGCCGGGACTGGAATTCGCTGTGCGAGGGGCTGATGCGCGGCGGAGCCGTCGCGCAGGCATTGACAAGCGAATTCGAGATCCCCGAGGCGGTATTGGCGCACGACGGCACGATGTTGCCCGGGACCGGCCTGCGCATCCAGTTCGCGCGGACGGCGGGGCGCCTCGCGGAATGGTCGGATTACATGGGCAATTGCATTGCCGGACCGTGGTATCAGCGGGAGGCCGTGCACGGCCGCAGCATCCTGCTCGCCCTGCGCGACGAGCGGGACGTGATCGTCGTCAATGCCCAGCTGCGTCGCGGTCGTGGCTGGTTCGTCAGCGAGATCGCGGGACGCTTCAACCGCGACCCGGATCCCGCTGTGCACCAGGCACTCCGGGAATGGGCGGCGACGCTGAAGGTATCGGAGCCGGAGCCCGCACCCGCCGACCCGGTCGACACGGCACCGCCCGCCCGCGTTCGCCGCAGCGCACCCAACCCGCTGCGTGAGGTCGCGCCGCTGCTGCGCGACGCGGCCAGCAAGGCGATGGTCGAGTCCGAGCCCGGCCTGCGAGTCCTCACCGCCCTGGCCGGTGACCGCGATGGCGACCCGAAATCCCTGACCGCCCTACGTCGTTCACCCGCCGACCGGCTGACCCGAATCTGCGCCGACGCCCTCGCCGCCGATCCGTCCGCCCTGCCCCGCCTATGGACGGCCTCGGGAACCCGGCCGCTGGCGGCCGCCCTCGAGGCCCTCGACCCGGCCCTGCTCGCGCGCTACCCGCGACTCGCCGCCCTGCGCGCCGACGCACCCATCCCGTCGAAAACCCTGCGCGCCATGGTGAAAGACCCCGACATCGCCCTCGCCCGCACCACGGATCTGGTCGGTCTGCGCGTGCGGGCCGCTCTCGGCCGCCTCGCGCGTGCCGACGATCCGGCCCTGGCCCACGCCCTCGTCCGAAATCCGCTCGCGGACCTGCTGTGCCCGCTGATCCTCGCGACCACTCTCGCACCGGACCTCCGCATCCCGCTCACCACGATCAGCGAGCCCCGGGCCGTCACCGTCCCCGGCTACCCGGTCACGTCCCTGTCCGACCCGACCGGCCCCTGGCAAACCGCCTGGCCGGCAGTGCTGGAACTCGGCATCGGCGAATTCGGTTCGGACAGTGAGGCGTTCTGGACCCGAATCGCCACTCACGGTCTGCGGATCCCGACCTCCTGGCTGGGCCCGGGCGGCTGGCCCGCGCTCTGGTCCCGGGCACACTCCCACTGATCCGCCGCGTGGTCAGGAGAGATCGGCGAGGGCGGTCAAGACATCCTCGGTCGTCGCCGTGACCCCGAGGCGGGGGAAGATCTTCTCCATCGAGTGGTCGTGGGAGGCGGTGTCCCGGTCGGCGGCGGCGTCGGTGGCCACGACCACGCTGTAGCCGTGCTCGTGCGCGGCCCGCGCGGTGGATTCCACGCCGATGCTGGTGGCGATGCCGCCGAGCACAATGGTGGTCACCCCGCGGCGACGCAGTTGCAGATCGAGTTCGGTGCCGTAGAAAGCGCCCCACTGCCGCTTGGTGATTCGGATATCACCCGGCTGCGCGTCGAGCTCTTCGACCAGTTCGTCCCACCCCTGCGGCGGCGTGTAATTCCCGCCGCCCGCCTGCAAGGTGCGCCCCGGCGGCATATCGACGCCGTCCACCCAGGAGACCCGCACCAGCACCACGGGCAGCCCCTGCTCGCGAAATGCCTTGGCCAACTGCGCTCCCCGCGCCACCACATCCTCGGCCGCGTGCGGCTGCGTGGGCGCCGCGGTGATCCCGCGCTGCAGGTCGATCAATACCAGCGCGGACTTCGGATCCAACAGATTCGACGTCAACAGCCAATCCCTCTCTAGCGGTGGATGATTCCGTTCATTCCTCGACCAGCCGGGCCAGCAATGGAATCGCGGAGATCAGCGAATCCTGCTCGGCGGCCGAAAGTTTCGTGAGAATCACGGTGGCCAGCCAGTCCTCCTTGGCGTCGTGCGCCATTCGCAACAGCCGCCGCCCCTCCTCGCTCAACGACATCAACACCTGCCGCTGATCGGTGGGGTGCGGCCCGCGGACAACCAGCCCCCGCTCCTCGAGAGCACCCAGCGTCGTCCGCATCGACTGCGGCCGGACCTTCTCGGCCCGCGCCAGATCCGCCACCGACATCGCGCCCTCCGACCCGAGCCGGCTCAAGACCACCGCCTGCGACGGCGTCATCTCGATCCCCGCCCGCGCCGCCCGCAAATGCCGCAACAACCGGCTGGCCACCACCCGAAGCTCACCGGCGGCCTCGGCCACCTCGGCCTCGGACCTGCCCTGACGCTTCGCGCTCACTGGGACAGCATCCATGAAGACAGCAAAACTTGCAAGTTTGCCTGTCGAAATCGAGTGCGAGCGATGGGTCAGGTCAGAGCGTCGAGGAGGCCGTCCGCGGCCGCGGCTCGGAGGCCTCGACGAGCGAGGAAGCCGTTGGCGAGGAGCAGAACGGTCTTGTTCGGGGGCGCGTAGAAGCCGGATTCGGTGTGGGGCGCGTAGACGACTCGATCGTCGGAGACGGTGAGCCAGCCGGTGTGCTGGCGGGTTTCGAGGCCGACGAGGCTGGGGCGGTAATCGTGGGAGAGGATTCCGGCTCGGCGGCCGCCGGGTGGGAG
>NZ_BAAFGR010000150.1:0-19734 GCF_041154655.1 Nocardia sp. JMUB6875 | reverse complement strand
CCGTCCGGGTGCGGCGGGCGGGGCGGGGAAGCCGATTCGACCATGTCGGTCATTGTTCCGTGGTGCCCGTCCGGCGCGGATCGCCCGCGAGGACGATCCGGCGTACGACTCGCGAATGACCTCGGCGGACTCGCGAATGACACCAACCCGGACAGTCCACCCGCGTCCGGGCGTGCCCTTCGCCTAGGCTCGATGCCATGCAGCGCATCATCGGAATCGAGGTCGAGTACGGCATTTCGACGCCTACCGAGCCGTCGGCCAACCCGATTCTCACGTCGACCCAGGCGGTGCTCGCCTACGCCGCGGCCGAGGGCGTGCCCCGCGCCAAGCGCACACGCTGGGACTACGAGGTGGAATCACCGCTGCGCGACGCGCGCGGATTCGATCTCGGGCGGCTCAACGGGCCCGCGCCGGTGATCGACGCCGACGAGGTCGGGGCGGCGAACATGATCCTCACCAACGGGGCTCGCCTCTACGTGGACCACGCCCATCCCGAATACTCCGCGCCCGAGGTCACCGACCCGCTGGACGCGGTGATCTGGGACAAGGCCGGCGAACGCGTCATGGAGGCCGCCGCCCGCTACGCCTCCAGCGTGCCCGGCGCGGCCCGCATGCAGCTGTACAAGAACAATGTCGACGGCAAGGGCGCCTCCTACGGCACCCACGAGAACTACCTCATGAGCCGCGAGACCCCGTTCAACCAGATCATTCTCGGGCTCACCCCGTTCTTCGCCTCGCGCCAGGTGATCTGCGGCTCCGGCCGGGTCGGCATCGGCCAGTCCGGCGACACCCCCGGCTTCCAGCTGTCCCAGCGCGCCGACTACATCGAGGTCGAGGTCGGGCTCGAGACCACCCTCAAGCGCGGCATCATCAACACCCGCGACGAACCGCACGCCGACGCCGACAAGTACCGCCGCCTGCACGTCATCATCGGCGACGCCAACCTCGCCGAATGGTCCACCTACCTCAAGGTGGGCACCACCGCCCTGGTGCTGGACCTGATCGAGGCCGGTGAGGACCTCTCCGATCTGCAGCTGGCCCGCCCGGTGACCGCGGTGCACACCATCAGCCATGACCCGACTCTGCGTGCCACCGTTGCCCTTTCGGACGGGCGCGAGCTGACCGGCCTTGCGCTGCAACGCATCTACCTCGACCGCGTCGAGAAGTTCATGGACCGCAACGGAAACGACGACGCCCGCACCAAGGACGTCATCGAGAAGTGGGCCCATGTCCTCGACCTGCTCGAGCGCGACCCCCTCGAAACCGCCGACCTGCTGGACTGGACCGCCAAACTGCGCCTGCTCGAGGGCATGCGCAACCGCGAGGGCCTGTCCTGGGCGGCCCCGAAGCTGCACCTGGTCGACCTGCAGTACTCCGATGTCCGCCTGGACAAGGGCCTCTACAACCGACTGGTGGCCCGCGGCTCCATGCAGCGCCTGGTCAGCGAGCAGCAGGTCATGGACGCCATGACCAACCCGCCCACCGACACCCGCGCCTACTTCCGCGGCGAGTGCCTGCGCCGCTTCGGCGCGGACATCGCCGCCGCCAGTTGGGATTCGGTCATCTTCGACCTGGGCGGCGACTCCCTGGTCCGCATCCCCACCCTGGAACCCCGGCGCGGCACCAAGTCCCACGTCGGCAAGTTGCTCGACGGCGTGCACACCGCCTCGGAACTGGTGCAGCAACTGACCCACTGACGAGTGTGAAAAGGGGTACACGGAGCAAACCGTGTGCCCCTTTTTCATGTCCGTGACATGGCGGCGGAGAGATCGCGGGGACAGCACAATGGCGTTTAATCCGGCATGTTGTCCGGGCTGATGGGTAGTGTTGGGGGACGAGCATCGGATCTTCTCCGGTGCTCGCCGATGATCACAGAGGAGGTCGGCTGCTATGGCACAAGAGCAGACCAAGCGCGCCGGTGGTGGCGACGAGGACGAGGGTCCGGAGGGAACCGGCGCTGCCGGACAGGAACGCCGCGAGAAGCTCGCGGAGGAAACCGACGACCTGCTCGACGAGATCGATGACGTGCTCGAGGAGAACGCGGAGGACTTCGTCCGGGCGTACGTGCAGAAGGGCGGCCAGTGACCCAAGGTGACCCCCTGCGGCTCCAGTTGGGGTTCGCCCAATCCTCTTTCTCCGAGTACCTGCGTCTCCACGCTCCGGAACTGTTGCCCGGCAACGTGATCGGATCCGGCGGCACCCACCCGAATCCGGGCGTGCCGTCGGATATCGCCCCGCACGGCACCACCATCGTCGCGGTCAGCTACCGCGGCGGTGTGCTGATCGCGGGTGATCGCCGCGCCACCCAGGGAAACCTGCTGGCCCAGCGCGACATCGAGAAGGTGTACATCACCGACACCTACTCCGCGGCCGGTATCGCGGGCACCGCGGGCATGGCGATCGAGATGATCCGCCTGTTCGCGGTGGAGCTCGAGTACTACGAGAAGATCGAGGGCGTTCCCCTCACCTTCGACGGCAAGTCCAACAAGCTGTCGAAGATGGTGCGCGACAACCTCCCCGCGGCCCTGCAGGGTCTCGCGGTGGTGCCGCTGCTGGTCGGCTACGACCCGGACGCGCTGGACCCGGACAAAGCCGGGCGCATCGTGTCCTACGACGTGGTCGGTGGTCGCAGCGAGGAGCGCTTCGGGTACACCGCGGTGGGGTCGGGTTCACTGTTCGCCAAGTCGTCGCTGAAGAAGACCTACGCGCGCGGTATCGATCAGGACCGGGCGCTGCGGATCGCGATCGAATCGCTCTTCGACGCGGCCGATGACGACACCGCCACCGGCGGGCCGGACACCATGCGCAACATCTACCCGACGGCGATCGTGATCGACGCCGAGGGCTCCGAGGAAGTGACCGAGGAGCGGCTCAAGGAGATCACCCGAGCCATGGTGGAGGAGCGGGCCGCGCAGGCCGCAGAGGGGATCGGCGAAGCATGACACTGCCGTATTACGCGTCGGCCGAACAGATCATGCGCGACAAGACCGAGCTCGCGCGCAAGGGCATCGCGCGCGGTCGAAGCGTCGTCGTGCTGGTCTACGACAAGGGCGTGGTGTTCGTGGCCGAGAATCCCTCGGCCACCCTCCACAAGATCAGTGAGTTGTACGACCGGGTGGGTTTCGCCGCGGTCGGCAAGTACAACGAGTTCGAGGCGCTGCGCCGCGGCGGCATCCTGCAGGCGGACCTGCGCGGATACCAGTTCGACCGGCGCGACGTGACCGGCCGCTTCCTGGCCAACCTGTACGCGCAGAGCCTCGGCACCATCTTCACCGATCAGCTCAAGCCCTACGAGGTGGAGATCTGCGTCGCGGAGGTGGGCTACCCGGAGCAGTCCACCAACTCGGTGCTGTATCGCATCAACTTCGACGGATCCATCGTCGACGAGCGGGAATTCGTGGTGATGGGCGGCAACACCGACCCGATCACCACCGCCCTCAAGGCTTCCTACAAGCCGGGCATGGACCTGCATTCGGCCATCGCCACGGCGGTGGCCGCGCTGCAGAAGGCCGTCCCCGAGGGCGACAAGGACAAGGCCCGGACCCTGAATTCGGGCTCGCTCGAGGTGGCAACCCTCGAGCAGTCCCGGCCGCGGCGGGCGTTCCGCCGCATCCAGGGCGCGGCGCTGTCGCAGTTGATCACCGGCAAGGCGCCCAACGCGAAAGCGGCCGCCGAGGCCGAGAAGCCGTCCAGCGGAGACCCGTCCTAGGCCCCCGGCAGGTCGAGTAAGGGCCCGCAACGGCGCCAGCAAAATCCCGCTATTCGGGATAAGGCTCCTTTGCACTCTCAATAGCAGAGTGCAAAGGAGCCTTGCTTTTTCGCAGGCTAAGACGCGTGCGACGTTGCAGCCCGTGCTAAATCGTTGTGAATACGTTTGCATGAGCTGTCCGACAAGCCCGTTACCGGCGACTTCAGCGCTGTAATGTCGATAGGGTGCAGCGACGAATCATGGGGATCGAGACCGAATTCGGGGTGACGTGCACGTTCCACGGTCACCGTCGGTTGAGTCCTGACGAGGTGGCCCGGTACTTGTTCCGCCGGGTGGTTTCCTGGGGCCGTAGCTCGAACGTGTTCCTTCGTAATGGTGCCCGGCTCTACCTCGATGTCGGTTCCCATCCGGAGTACGCCACGGCCGAATGTGACAGCTTGGTGCAGTTGGTCACTCACGACCGCGCCGGCGAGCGGGTCCTCGAGGATCTGCTCATAGACGCCGAGCAGCGGCTCGCGGAGGAGGGTATCGGCGGCGATATCTACCTGTTCAAGAACAACACCGACTCCGCCGGCAACTCCTACGGCTGCCACGAGAACTTCCTCGTGGTGCGCGCCGGAGAGTTCTCCCGGATCTCGGATGTGCTGTTGCCGTTCCTGGTTACCCGGCAGTTGATCTGCGGGGCCGGGAAGGTGCTGCAGACGCCCAAGGCCGCCACCTTCTGCCTGTCGCAGCGGGCCGAGCACATCTGGGAGGGCGTCTCCTCGGCGACCACCCGGTCGCGGCCGATCATCAACACCCGCGACGAGCCGCACGCCGATGCGGAGAAGTACCGGCGCCTGCACGTGATCGTGGGCGATTCGAACATGTCCGAGACCACGACCATGCTCAAGGTGGGCACGGCCTCGCTGGTGCTCGAGATGATCGAGGCCGGCGTCGCGTTCCGAGACTTCGCTCTGGACAACCCGATTCGCGCCATCCGCGAGGTGTCGCACGATCTCACCGGACGCCGTCCGGTGCGGCTGGCCGGGGGCCGTCAGGCTTCCGCGCTCGACATCCAGCGCGAGTACTACGCCCGCGCCGTCGAGCACCTGCGCAACCGCGATCGCGATCCGCAGGTCGACGCGGTGGTGGATCTGTGGGGCCGCACCCTCGATGCCGTCGAGGCGCAGGACTTCGCCAAGGTGGACACCGAGATCGACTGGATCATCAAGCGCAAGCTGTTCCAGCGCTACCAGGATCGCTACAACATGGAGCTGTCCGATCCCAAGATCGCCCAGCTGGATCTGGCCTATCACGACATCAAGCGCGGCCGCGGCGTCTTCGACCTGCTCGCCCGCAAGGGTCTGGCCAAGCGGGTCACCGAGGACGACGCGGTGGATGCCGCGGTCACCACGCCGCCGCAGACCACCCGGGCCAAGCTGCGGGGTGATTTCATCACCGCGGCGCAGGAGGCGGGTCGCGACTTCACGGTGGACTGGGTCCACTTGAAGCTCAACGACCAGGCGCAGCGGACGGTCCTGTGCAAGGACCCCTTCCGCTCGGTCGACGAGCGAGTGGATCGGCTCATCGCCTCGATGTAGTCGGCTCATCGCCCCGGCGCAGGGATGAACCCGGGTACCGGCCTCCGCGTAGGTACCGGATGACGGGCCGCGAACCGCCCCTCGGTTCGCGGCCCGTCCGTCTGTCCGGGGAACGCCGGTGGGCTGTCCGGGGAACGCCGGTGGGAAAACGCGACCGCCCATGCTCCACACCGGCGACGCGCCCATTACTCTCTATCGGGTGGCGATATCCAAGGTCGAGCGGTTGATGAATCTGGTTATCGCGCTGCTGTCCACCCGGCAGTTCCTCACCGCGGAGCGCATCCGCGACAGTGTGGCCGGGTACGAGGAGTCCGCGAGCGACGAGGCGTTCAGCCGCATGTTCGAGCGGGACAAGAACGAGCTGCGCGATCTGGGCATTCCGCTGGAAATCGGTCCGGTGAGCCGGTATTCGAGCGTCGAGGGCTACCGGATCAACCGGGATGCCTACGAACTGCCCGATATCGACCTGACCAGCGAGGAAGCCGCCGCGGTCGCGGTGGCGGTGCAGTTGTGGGAGTCGCCGGAGCTGGCGGCGGCCGCCGAGAGCGGGCTGCTGAAGTTGCGCGCGGCCGGGATTCACGTGGAGCCCGACGCCGGGGTGTCGGCGGTGCCCGCGGTCCCCGCCCGGACGCGCGGTTCGGAGCCGGTGCTGGGCAAGCTGCTCGCCGCCATCGATGCCGGACGGTCGGTGAAGTTCAAACACCGTCAGTCGCACGGGGATCCGGTCGAGCGGGATGTGCAGCCGTGGGGTGTGGTCACCCATCACGGGCGCTGGTATCTGGTCGGGCACGACAATGCCCGCGACGCGCAGCGGGTGTTCCGCATCTCGCGCATCGACGAGGACGTCACCGAATACGGCCCGGCCAATGCCGTGCACAAGCCCGAGGACCTGGACCTGCGCGCGGTGGTCGCCGAGGTCACCGCGCAGACGCCGATCACGGGATCGGCGACGGTGTGGGTCGCCGACGGGCGCGGGCAGGAGATCCGCCGCTTGGGTCCGATCATGGAGGAGCGGACCGTGGGCGGGCGCAAGGGTTCGATCGTGGAGGTGCCCATCCGCTCGCGCGACTGGCTGGCCCGGCTCATCACCGGACTCGGCGCGGACGCCCTGGTGCTCGCACCGGAAGAACTGCGCGACAATGTGATCGCGCGCCTGAAGTCGGTGCTGGAACGGACGGAGGTCACCGCGTGAGTGAGTCGACGGCGCGGAAACGCCGGGGAGACAACGCGTCCGAGGCGAACAGTGCCCGTAAGGGTGGAAACTCCGATGGCGGACGGTCTTCCGACGGTGCCAAGGACCGGCGGGGGAGTTCAGCCGCCACCAGTCGGTTGTCGACCCGCCTGGCGCGGCTGCTCAATATGGTCCCGTACTTCCAGGCGAACCCGGGCATCAGCGCGGCGGAGGCGGCGGCCGAACTCGGCGTCTCCACCAAACAGCTGATGACCGACCTGAACCAGCTGTGGATGTGCGGGCTGCCCGGCTACGGTCCCGGTGATCTCATCGACCTGTCGTTCTCCGAGGAGAGCATCGAGGTCACCTTCTCGGCGGGCATCGACCGGCCGCTGCGGCTCACCTCGCTGGAGGCCACCGCCCTGCTGGTGGCGCTGCGGTCTATCGCCGACCTACCCGGCATGGTGGATCCGAGCGCGGCGCACGCGGCCATCGCGAAGATCGAATCCGCCATCTCCGGAGTGGAATTCGCGGGCCCGACCCAGCCGGTGCCGGTGGAGGCGCCCGCCGTGGCGACCGTCCGGTCCGCGCTCGAGCACGATCACGCCCTGCGCCTGGTCTACTACTCGGCGAGCCGCGATGTGGTCTCCGAGCGCGTCGTGGACCCGATCCGAATCGTGCTGGTGGACAACAACAGCTATCTGCAGGCATGGTGCCGGCAAGCCGAGGGCGTCCGGCTCTTCCGCCTCGATCGCATCGAAGAGGCGACCGAGCTCGACGAGCCCGCGCGCCCGCCCGCCGAGGCAGCCGCCGACGAGACCGCGGCCCTGGACCTGTTCGTCGACGATCCCGCGGTCCCGCTGGCGCGCTTGCTGATTCGCACCGACTACGCCTGGGTGCTCGAGCAGTACCCGATGCACAAGGTCACCACCCACCCCGACGGCAGCGTCGAGGCGACCATGCGCTTCGCCACCCTGGACTGGATGGCGCGACTGCTGCTCGGCTTCGGCGCGGGCGTGACCGTGCTCGGCCCGGCCGAACTGGTGACCGCGGTGCGGGAACGGTCGAGCTCGGCGCTGTCGGCCTACGCCGCGGCCGCCGAGGACAATGCCTTCACCCCGGGCCTCGAGGGGGTCGGTCCCGCTTGAGTTTGCGCGTGACGGTGCTGGGGGCGGGCAGCATCGGTTGCTATGTCGGCGGCAGGCTGGCCGCGGCGGGGGCCGAGGTCACCTTCGTCGGCCGCCCGCGCGTGCTCGACGAGCTGCGCACCTTCGGCCTGCGGCTCACCGATCTCGACGGCGACAGCGCGACGGTCGAGCCGAGCGCCTTCCACACCGCCACCGAACCGAGCGGCGACACCGATCTGGTGCTCATCACGGTGAAATCCGCGGGCACCGCGACCGCCGCCGCGCAACTGGCCGGTCTGGTCAAGCCCGGCACGGTGGTCGTCAGCCTGCAGAACGGCATCGGCAACGACGCGGTCATTCGGGAGATCCTGCCCACCTGCGTGGTGCTCGCGGGCATGGTCATGTTCAATGTGGTCCACCACGGCCAGGGCCGCTTCCACCGCGGCACCGCGGGCACCGTCGACATCGCCGACGACCCGGTCCTCAACCGCTTCGCCCCGATCCTCGGCAAATCCGGACTCGGCTTCAAACGGCACCCCGACTTGCTGCCCATCCAATGGGCCAAGCTGCTGCTGAACCTGAACAATCCCATCAACGCGCTCTCGGGTCGCCCGCTGCGCGAGGAACTGGGCACCCGCGACTACCGCCGCTGCCTGTCGCTGGCCCAGCGCGAGGCCCTCGCGGCCATGGCCGCGGCCCGCATCCGCCCGGCCCGGCTCACCCCGCTGCCCCCGGAGGCGATGGCCCGGCTGCTGACCGTCCCCGACGGCGTGTTCCGCCGGGTTGCCGCGAAAGTGCTGGCAGTCGATCCGGTGGCCCGCTCGTCCATGGCCGACGACCTCGCCGCCGGGCGCAAAACCGAAATCCCTTGGCTGTGCGGTGAAATCGTCAGCCTCGGCGCCATGGTAGGAATACCCACGCCGGTGAACCAGAAGCTGATCGAGCTCGTGACAGCTGCGGAGAACGGCGACCGGCGAACCTGGTCGGGCCCGGAATTGCTCGAACAACTCACGGCCGCGTCCGCCAATCGGAGCGGCGGCCGCGCGTGACGGCGCGGCGAACAAGGGTTGACAAGAAGCTTCGCGATATGCGGGTCCGGTAGAGTCGGACTCACCAGAGTCTTTGGAGGTAATGGAATGACAGGCGCCATCAGCCCGTGGCACTTGCTGATCGTCGTGCTGATCTTCTTGCTGTTCTTCGGTTCGAAGCGCATGCCCGATGCTGCCCGCAGCCTCGGTCGCTCGATGCGCATCTTCAAGACCGAGGTCAGCCAGATGCAGAACGAGGGCAAGACGGGCGAGGCCACTCCCGAGGCCCAGGCCCAGCCGGTGCAGCCGCCGGCCCAGCTGCCCCCGGCTCAGCCGGCGCCGCAGCCCGCGCCGCAGCCGAACGACCAGCAGAAGGCCTGAGACCACGTTTTCGCCCGGGATGAGTGATCTCATCCCGGGCCGGTCGTTGTCCGGGTCCGGGTGGCCGCGAGGCTCCGGTTTTGTCGGCCGCAAGGCGGAGGCAGTCACACACACATGCGTATACGCATCCCGTTCGATCCCCGGCGCAGCAGGCGCCGCACGAACCCCGACGGCACCATGACCCTGGTGGACCACCTGTCGGAGCTCCGCACGCGATTGCTCGTCGCCCTGGCGTGGATCGCGATCGGCACCCTGTTCGGGTTCTTCTGGTACTCGCATTCGATCTTCGGGATCGAGAGCCTGGGTGAGATCCTGCGCGGGCCCTACTGTGATCTGCCCGCGTCCTCGCGGGCCAATCTCAGCGCCGACGGCGCCTGCCGGTTGCTGGCGACCGCGCCGTTCGAGCAGTTCACGTTGCGCCTGAAGGTCGGTACGACCGCGGGTGTGGTTGTGGCCAGCCCGTTCTGGCTGTATCAGCTGTGGGCGTTCATCACGCCGGGCCTCTACGCCAAGGAACGCAAGTACGCGATCTCCTTCGTGGCCGCGGGCGCGGCGCTGTTCATCGCGGGCGCGGTGCTGGCGTACTGGGTTGTCGCCCATGCCCTCAGCTTCCTGATGACCATCGGCAACAACGTGCAGATCACCGCGCTCAGCGGTGCGCAATACTTCAGCTTCATCATCAAGCTGCTGGTGATCTTCGGTGTGAGCTTCGAAACACCCTTGCTCATCGTGGGTTTGAACTTCCTCGGGGTGCTGACCTACGCGCGGCTCACCAAGTGGCGGCGCGGGCTGATCTTCGGCCTGTTCGTGTTCGCGGCCATCGTGACCCCGCAGGACCCGATCTCCATGCTGGCGCTGGCGCTCGCGCTGACCCTGCTGTTCGAGATCGCGGTGCAGGTGGCGCGGTTCAACGACAAGCGGCGCGCCCGCAATGCCGAGAACTGGGACAACCTCGCCGACGACCAGGCATCCCCCTTGGATACCTCGCCGGGCGGCGTCGACGCCCCGACCCCGGTGCCGACCGCCGAACCGGTGGCCGCCACACCGGTGGAGAAAACCACGGGAACAGTGTCGGATTACTCCGATACTCTCTGAAAAGTGACATCAAGGTCGCTTAGTAATTCGACGCAGTCTGGCGAACTGGCGGCATTCGCCGCCGAACTGAAATTCGAGCTCGATCCGTTCCAGCGGCAGTCGTGTGTGGCGCTCGAAGGCGGGCACAGTGTGCTCGTCTGCGCGCCCACCGGCGCGGGCAAGACCGTGGTGGGCGAATTCGCCGTCCACCTGGCGCTGGCCTCGGGCGGCAAGTGTTTCTACACGACGCCGATCAAGGCGCTGTCGAATCAAAAGTTCGCCGATCTCACCGAACGTTATGGTCGCGACGAGGTCGGCTTGCTGACCGGCGACCAGTCCATCAATCCCGACGCCTCGGTGGTGGTGATGACCACCGAGGTGCTGCGCAACATGCTCTACGCGAGTTCGGATGCGCTGCGCGGGCTTTCGTATGTCGTCATGGACGAGGTGCACTACCTGGCCGACCGCTTCCGCGGCGCGGTGTGGGAAGAGGTCATCCTGCACCTGCCGCCCGAGGTGCGCCTGGTCAGCCTGTCGGCGACGGTCTCCAATGCCGAGGAGTTCGGCGCGTGGATGGAGACCGTGCGCGGCGACACCGCCGTCATCGTCGACGAGACCCGGCCGGTGCCGCTGTGGCAGCACGTCATGGTCGGCAGGCGCATGTTCGACCTGTTCGACTCCAAGTCCAGCGACGCCAAGGTGATCGTGGACGGGGATCTGGTGCGCTACATCAAGCACCGCGAATCCGTTGACCGGATGGACAATTGGGCCGTGCCGGGGCGCGGGCGGGGCGGGCCGCGGCGCTCGTTCCGGCCCATGCCGCGGCCGGAGGTGATCGCCAAACTCGACGACGAGGGCTTGCTGCCCGCGATCACCTTCATCTTCAGCCGCGCGGGATGCGATGGGGCCCTTGCCCAATGCGTGCGGTCGCGGCTGGATCTGTCCCGCGACGACGACCGAGAGGAAGTCGACGCGATCATCGAGAAGCACACCGGGGACCTGCCGCGCAGCGACCTCGAGGTGCTCGGGTACTGGGAATGGCGCGAGGCGCTGCACCGCGGGTTCGCCGCGCACCACGCCGGGATGCTGCCCGCCTTCCGGCACACGGTCGAGGAACTGTTCGTGCGCGGGCTGGTGCGCGCGGTGTTCGCCACGGAGACACTGGCTCTGGGCATCAACATGCCCGCGCGGACCGTCGTGCTCGAGCGGCTGGTGAAGTTCAACGGTGAGAGCCACGCCGAGCTCACGCCGGGGGAGTACACGCAGCTCACCGGGCGCGCCGGGCGGCGCGGCATCGATGTCGAGGGCCACGCGGTGGTGCTGTGGCAGCCCGAGGTCGACACCAGCGCGGTCGCGGGTCTGGCCTCGACGCGGACCTATCCGCTGCGGTCTTCCTTCCGGCCGGGCTACAACATGTCGATCAACCTGGTCGACCGCATGGGCGCGGTGGAATCCCGGGCGCTGCTGGAGCGGTCCTTCGCCCAGTTCCAGGCCGACCGGTCGGTCGTGGGTTTGGTGCGGGGCATCGAACGCAATGAGGCCCAGATGCGCAAGCTGCGCTCGCAGCTCGGCGACGAGAGCTTCTTCGAATACATCCAACTGCGCGAACGCATTCGCGAACGGGAACGCCACCTGGAACGCCAGGGCCGCACCGATCGCCGCCAGGCCGCGGTCACGGCGCTGACCGCGCTGCGGCGCGGAGACGTGGTGGCGATTCCGTCCGGACGCCGCCAGGGCCTCGCGGTGATCCTGGAACCCGATGCGACACCGGGTGATCCGCGTCCGCTGGTCCTCACCGAGGACAAGTGGGCCGGACGCGTCTCGGCCGCGGACTTCCCGACCCCGGCCGAATCGCTGGGACGGTTGCGGCTGCCCAAGCACGTCGACCATCGCACGGCGCGGGTGCGCCGGGATCTGGCCTCGGCGCTGCGCAGCACCGGTATCACCGTGCCCCGGCGCGGACGCCAGGGCGGCGGCAAGTCCAAGGCCGCCGACGACCGCGATCTGCAAACGCTCAGGCGCGCGCTGCGCAATCATCCGGCGCACTCGCGGCCGGATCGAGAACAGCTGGCGCGCATCGGGGAACGCTACAACCGCATCGACCGCGAGACCGAGCACCTGCGCCAGCAGGTCGCGGCCACCACCAACTCCCTGGCCCGCACCTTCGACCGGATCATCGGGCTGCTCGAGGAACGCGGCTACGTCGCCGACGGCGAGATCACCCAGGACGGGCGTCGTCTGACGCGCATCTACGCCGAGGCGGATCTGGTTGTGGCCGAGGCGCTTCGGCAGGGACTGTGGCGCGGGCTCGGCCCCGCCGAACTGGCGGCGGTGGTGTCGATCCTGGTGTACGAGTCGCGGCAGGAGGGCGGCTACCTCGGCGCCTCGGGACCGACCGCGCCGATTCGCCGGGCCGTGGACGCCACCATCGGGGTGTGGTCGCAATTGCGCGCCGACGAGTCGCGGCATCGGCTGTCACCCACCCGCGAACCCGACCTGGGTTTCGTCACCGGTGTTTACACCTGGGCGCGCGGCGACGATCTAGCTGATGCGCTGCTCGCCAGCGGTGATCGCGGAAACCCGCTCTCGGCGGGCGATTTCGTGCGCTGGTGCCGTCAGGTCATCGATCTGCTGGACCAGATTCACAGCACCGCCGACGATGTCGAGGTGGCGGCCACCGCGAGCAAGGCCGTGCGGGCCATCCGCCGGGGTGTCGTGGCCGTGGACGCGGCGTAGTAGATACGACTGTGCTTTGATAAAGAGCAACGGATTTGCGAGTGGAGGCAAGCAATGAGCGGCCCGTACGGACCGAATGACGCCCCTCAAGGGGGAGGCAACGATCCGACGCACCAGTGGGGTGGGCAGCAGCCCGCGCCCGGCGCCGGACCGACTCAGCAATGGGGTGGCCAGCAGCCCGCGCAGCCGACCACGCAGTGGGGCGATCCGTCCCAGCAACAGCCGCAGCAGCAGCCGTGGGGGCAGAGCCAGCCGCAGCAACCGCAGCAGCAGCCGTGGGGACAGTCCCAGCCGCAGCAGCCGGTCCAGCAGCCCTGGGGTCAGAGCCAGCCGCAGCAGCCGGTGCAGCAGTGGGGGCAGAGTCAGCCGCAGTGGCCGCAGCAGGGCCAGCCGGGTCAGCCGGATTGGAACCAGCAGTCCGGTCAGCAGTGGCCGCAGCAGCAGGCGCCCGCCAAGAAGAAGACCGGTCTGATCATCGGCATCGTGGCGGCGGTCGTGGTCGTGCTGGCCGCGGCCGGTGGCGGTCTGGCCTGGCTATTGAGCAAGGACCAGCTAGACAACAAGGCCGTCGCGACCGGTGTGCAGAAGGTGCTCAAGGACTCCTACGGCATCGACGACGTGCAGGACGTGAGCTGCCCGTCGGGGGAGAAGGTCCAGGTCGACAAGACCTTCGACTGCACCCTCAAGGTGGGCGGCGAGGCCAAGAAGGTGACCATCAAGATCACCAAGGATGACGGCACCTACGAGGTCGGCCGCCCCAGCTGATTTCTGGCGGGTAGCTTCGCGGTCAATTGTGTTGGGCCCGGGCGTGATCGATGAGATCGCGGCCGGGCCTTCGCGATTGCCGGGGGTTGTCTGGTTTCCTACCGGGAGTACAGTGGGCGGAAATTCTCTAGGTGATCGTGATCGGGGGCGTTATGAACCTGACCGTTCGAACCGTGGGCTGGAGCGCGACCGTGGTCGCGGTGGCCGCCGCCGGGCTGGCCTCCGCGCCGTTCGCCGGGGCCGAGGGCGCCTCGCCGGTGGTCAATGACTGCATCAGCGGCAAGACCGACGTCGAGCCGTCGAGCATGGTGCTGGCGTGCGGGGATGGCGGGCTGAGCGTCCGCGATATCACCTGGAGCAGTTGGGGACCCGATACCGCCGAGGGCGACGGCATCGAGTACCGGCGGGTCTGTCAGCCGAGCTGCGCGGCCGGGAAGCTGGCCGACGGCGGCACCCACATCACGCTGCGGAAGCCGCAGGACGGATTCTTCACCGAGGCGGTCATCACCGATCTCGACGGCAAGCCTGAAACCTGGCCGGTCGGACCGCTACGGCACTGAGCGGCCCGCGGCGTCGGCTCAGCGCTTGGCCATGGCGGTGATCAGGCGCTTGACCGGGCTCTCGGCGTTGTAGGCAACGGCCAACTGGGCCAGCCGATCCGGATCCGCCGGGATGCGGGCCAATAGATCCGGGCCCGAGTAGTCGACCTTGGCGTCGCGCACCACCCGGACGACCGGGGCCGCGGCCTTCAGATAGTCGTCGGCGGCAACGAGTTTGGCGCGCACGCCCTTGGCCATATCCGAATCCGGGTCGGCGGCCGCGGCGCGCAGGGCCTCGACCGAACCGTATTTGGAGATCAATTGGGCGGCGGACTTGTCGCCGATGCCCGCGACACCCGGCAGGCCGTCGGAGGCGTCGCCGCGCAGGGTGGCCATATCGGCGTAGGCCGGGCCCGCGTTCTGTTCGGGCACACCGTATTTCGCGGACACCTCGGCCGGGCCCCACAGCTCGGCCTTGGCCAGGCCGCGGCCGACGTAGAACACCCGCACCGGCGGCGCCGGGGTATCGCGCACCAGCTGCAGCAGGTCCCGATCGCCGCTCACCACGATCACTTCGTCGGTGGCCTCGCGGGTGGCGAGCGTCCCGATCACGTCATCGGCCTCGAGCCCCTCGGCCCCGGCGGTCGCGATACCGGCCGCCTCCAGGACCTCCATGATCATGTCGACCTGCGGTGTCAGCGTGTCCGGCACTTCCTCGAGCTCCACGCCGTCGGCCGAGACGCCACCCTCCTCGGCGACGCGATGCGCCTTGTAGGAGGGCACCAGATCGACCCGGTACTGCGGCCGCCAATCCAGATCCAGGCACACCACCAACCGGCTCGGCGCATGCTGCTTGACCAGCGCCGCGACCATATCGGTGAAGCCGCGCAAGGCATTCACCGGCCGCCCGTCGGGCGCCGTGATCTTCTCCGGGATCGCGTAGAACGCCCGGAACCACAGACTCGCCCCATCGAGCAGCAACAGCGGACCGGCGGCAGGGTTGCTCATAGCGCACGACCCTACCGGGACCGGCCGACAGTCGGGCGCATGACGGCTACAGCACGTACATGTCCGACCATGGTTGGGAGCTGCGGCCGGACAGGGCGTCGAGCAGCGCCGCGGCCTGGCCGTCGGTCAGCGAGGCGACGAAATCGATGACCGCACGCCCCCGCGCCAGCTTGCGGATCCGGTCCATGCCGCGCGGAATCTCGTCCGCCAGGCCGATGACGGACAGGTCGGTGGCGGCGAGTGCGCTGTATTCCTCTTCGGCGCGTTCGGCCAGGTCCTGCAGCCGGTGCGGCAGCCGTTTGGCCTCGTAGCGGTCTTCGAGCCAGTGATCGAGGGCCTCGACCAGGGCGGTGATCAGCTGGGCCTGCCCCCGCTGGTGCAGCGCGAGATCCGGTCGGAGCAAGACGAATTGCTTGTGGACGAACTTGAGCACTTGGACTTCGTGCCACTGCGCGGGAGCGAGCATCACATGCCCGGATCGAGTCGGCGGATCCGGCACCACGGTGATGCCGGACACCAATCTCGTTGTCCAGCCGGCGGAGAACCTGCCGACGGTCTGCTCGGCCTCGGCCGACCCGTCGAAGGGCGTGGCGAGCAGGCCGTCGACCAGTTCGGTGGACACCCGCGCCACGGCGGCGGCGAAGGCGTCGTCGTCCACGATCCAGGAATCCCGGAGGTGGAGCCGGCGGCGCAGCAGTTCGAGCGAGCAGCCGGGCCGCCGCGACCGCTTGGCGAGTTCGGCACGGTCGAGCCCGGCGAGTTCGCCACGGCTGGAACGCCATTGGTCGAGCTCGGCCGCGATGGGCGCGTATTGCAGCACCCCGATGCGGTGGAAGTCCTCGAGATCGTGGATGGCGTAGGCGATGTCGTCCGCGATATCCATGACCGACGCCTCGACCGTCTGCTGCCAGGTGGCCAGCTTCCCGTCGAACGGGGCTCTGGCCTGCGCCATCTCGTCCCACTCGGTGACGTAGACGGAGAACTTGCTCGAGCCGGTGCCCGGCGCGTCGCTGGGCTCGGACGCGCCCCGGGGTGGTTCGGCCAGGTGCCGGGGATGCGGGTCGGGATGGGTCAGCCGAGTCCACGGGTATTTGAGGATCGCCGCGCGGACCGCGGCGGTCAGGTCGAGCCCGATCCCGCTGGGTCCGCCGGTGTCGGCCGTGGTGACGATGCGCAGGCTCTGGGCATTGCCCTCGAAACCGTCCGGCAGGGCGAATCGGTGCCTGGCTTGGCGGTCGAGCACCTGCTCGCCGAGGTGTCCGAACGGTGGATGACCGAGGTCGTGCGCGAGTCCGGCGGCCTCGACCACGTCCGGATCGCAGCCGCCGAGCGCGTCCAGCAGCGGTGCCAGCCGATCGTCGGCCGACAGGCGTTCCGCGATCGCCCGAGCCACCTGTGCGACCTTGAGGCTGTGGGTCAGGCGGTTGTGCAGCAGGCTGGATCCGCTGGCGCTCACCACCTGCGTGACGCCGCCGAGCCGAGCGAAGAAGGGTGAGGCCACGATGCGGTCGCGATCCACCCGATACGGGCTCGCGGCGAGATCAGCGGTCGTCGGGTGCGCGGAATCGGCGGACCCGCGCCAGCGCCGAACGGTCCGTGGGTCCGGGCTATCACCAATCATGGTCTCGACCCTAGCCGCATCGGGTCGCTCCGAAGTGGCTGCTCGGGCGAGCGTGCTCGCCCGGTACGAGGTTGTCGGGGCACGATGCTGCGGTGAAGGACACAGTGCTCGTGACACCGCGATGAAAGGTTCTGGGGCGCAGCGGGGTCGGTGCGCGGTCCGGGTCGGTGACTCGGCAGTGGGGGTGCGAAGTTCGTCGGTGGCTGGAGGGTGGCGGGGGTCGGGGAGTAGCGTCGGACGGCATGAGCTCTCATGACGAGTCACGGTTCGCGGCGGAGGTCTACGGGACGCGATTGGAGCGGGCGGCGGAGCTGGCGCGCAACGCCCATCTGGACGCGCTACTCATCACACCGGGGCCTGACCTGCGGTTCCTGATGGGATCGCGGGCCCAATCCTTCGAGCGGCTGACCTGTTTGGTGATCCCGGCGAGCGGGGAGACGCCCTCGGTGGTGATCCCGAAGCTGGAGCTGGCCTCCCTGAAGGGCTCGGCCGCCGGGGAGCTCGGGCTGCGGATCGTGGACTGGGTGGACGGCGTGGACCCGTACCGCATCGTCCGCGGTGTGCTCAATGCCGGTGCGCGCGTGGCGGTCACCGATGTGATGCCCGCCCTGCACCTGCTGCCCATCGCCGATCAGCTTGGCTCGCTGCCGGTTTCGGCCACGCCGCTGCTGCGCGAGCTGCGAATGGTGAAGGATGCCAGCGAGATCGAGGCGCTGCGGCGCGCGGGCGCGGCCATCGACCGGGTGCACGCCCGCATGGGTGAGTTCCTGCGCCCCGGCCGCACCGAGGCCGAGGTGGGCGCCGATATCGCCGCCGCCATCGTCGAGGAAGGCCACACCGAGGCCGATTTCGTCATCGTGGGCAGCGGCCCGCACGGCGCGGACCCGCACCATCTGGTGTCCGAGCGCGTGATCGAGCCCGGTGATGTGGTGGTCATCGATATCGGCGGCCCGGTCGAGCCCGGCTACTTCTCCGACTCCACCCGCACCTATGTGCTGGGTGAGCCCGGCGAGGAGGTCGCGGCCCAGTTCGCCGAGCTGGAACGCGCGCAGGCCGCCGCGGTCGCCGCCGTCCGCCCGGGCGCCACCGCCGAATCCATCGACGCCGCCGCCCGCGACGTGCTCGTGGCCGCCGGGCTAGGCGACTACTTCGTGCACCGCACCGGCCACGGCATCGGCCTTTCGGTTCACGAGGAGCCCTACATCGTCGCGGGCAACGATCTGGTGCTCGAGCCGGGTATGGCCTTCAGCATCGAGCCGGGCATCTACTTCCCGGGCAACTGGGGTGCCCGCATCGAGGACATCGTGATCGTCACCGAGGACGGCTGCGAATCGATGAACAAGCGGCCGCACGGGCTGACTCGCCTGGTCTGACGCGCACGGGACTTCAGGCGCTCGCGTCGAAAGTGGCCGCGTAGCGCCAGAAGTCGCGCATGGTCGTGTCCGGGACCGGGCTGTCCACGCCCACCTGGGTGAGCAGGATGGCGACGCTGCCGGTGGACGGGACGAGGTACGCACAGGTGCCGGTGCCGCCGACCCAGCCGTAGCGGCCGGGGACATTCCACGGTTCGATCGTGGCGATATCCACCGTGCCGCCGAAGCCCCAGCCCTGCCCGCCCAGGAACAGGTCGCCGTAGGCGCGCGTGGACGGGGTGGTGTGGTCGGTGGTCATCAGGCGAACGGAGTTGGCGGAGAGCAGTTTCCGGCCGTCGGGGGTGACGCCGTCGGCGAGCAGGAGGCGGGCGAAGCGCAGCCAGTCGTCGGCGGTACCCACGAGACCGCCGTGGCCGAGGGCGAATTCCGGTGGCGTACTCCACTGGCCGTCGGGGCCGTCGGCGAGTTCGAAGCCGGTGGCAGACCGGCGGTAGTAGCTGGTGAAGCGGTCGCGCTTGGCATCGGGAACGCTGAAACCGGTGTCGGACATGCCGAGTGGCTCGAAGATCCGCTCGGCGAGGAACTCGGGCAGCGTGCGGCCGGAGGCGCGTTCGATGAGCGCGCCCTGCAGCACCGAGCAGGTGTCATAGAGCCACGCGGTGCCCGGCTGGGCCAGCATGGGCACCGCGGCCAGTTCGCGCAGCCACGCGTCCCTCGACGGGTAGCTCTGCGGTTCGCGCCCGTCGCGCTGCACCGGGAACAGCGCCTGGACCGCGGGCAGCTCGAAATCGGAGGCCCAGCCGTACCCGGCCTGCGAGCTCAGCAGGTCGAAGACCGTGATCGGGCGATGCGCCGGCACCACCTCATCGATCGGACTGTCCGGGGTGCGCACCACCATCGGGTGCGCGAGCTCGTGCAGCCAGGGCGCGATCGGATCGTGCAGGCCGAGAACTTCGTCCTCGACCAGCATCAGCAGGGCCGCGGCGGTCAACGGTTTGGTGATCGACGCCCAGCGGAACAGCGAATCGGCCGCCATCGGCACCGTGCCACCGGCGTGGGCCAGGCCGACCGCGGAGATCTCGACTCGATCGCCGCGCGCGAGCAGCCCCACCGCACCCGGTACGCCACCGTCGTCGACGTGTGCCTGCAACACCTCTCGAAGCGTGGACATGGTTCTACCTTCCCTCGTGCGCACTCAGGAAAGGTGACGATCGGTGTGCCGCAA
Source organism: Nocardia sp. JMUB6875 (assembly GCF_041154655.1). NCBI lineage: Bacteria > Bacillati > Actinomycetota > Actinomycetes > Mycobacteriales > Nocardiaceae > Nocardia > Nocardia sp. JMUB6875. The sequence goes on along the minus strand of NZ_BAAFGR010000150.1, from coordinate 394 downwards.
ACTAATCGGCCTTGAACACACTGCTGGCCAGCACGCGCTGAACGTCGATGGCGATGACGACGCGGGTCGGGTTCTCGCGGGGCTGGCGGTAGCGGCCCGCGTAGCGCTCCACGGCGTCGGCGACCGAGGCCGGATCCTCGAGGATGGTGGCGGGGCCCTCGAGGGTCAGCCAGCGCGGGCCGTCGACCTGGCTGACCGCCGCATAGCCGGAACGGCGCACATTGTTGACCTTGACGGAGCCGTCGTTGGTGATGATGCGCGCGATCCCGGCCTCGGGATCCCAGGTGAAACCGACCGCGACCACGTGCGGGGTGCCGTTGGCGCGCAGGGTGGTGAGGGTGGCCAGGTGACGCTCGGTGACGAAGTCGGCGGCGGCGGGGGACAGTTCGGGGCG